>NZ_RXRN01000076.1:0-236 GCF_003986875.1 Enterobacter sp. WCHEn090032 | reverse complement strand
GGCACCGTCTGCCCCTGGAAGATGCGCAGGTTACGGTCGCGCTTCATCGGCCACAGGTCCGGCTCCACCGTCAGCTGGTACACCGCGTAGCGGGTCCCCGACAGCTCAACGGCGCTCACCGCCACGCGCGTGACTTTACCGTTGATATAGCGGGAGGTGAGCAGGTTCTGCGTCGGGATGGTCACCGTGACCGGCTGGCCCAGCAGTTTGCTGCGGTCAATGCGCGCATCCGTGCC
>NZ_RXRN01000075.1:0-244 GCF_003986875.1 Enterobacter sp. WCHEn090032 | reverse complement strand
GTCCGGGGACATGGTAGACAGGTGTTCGGGGACATGGTGAACACTTTTTAACATCCTTTACCCATGGTGATCGACTTTTTCTTCAGGTCGATCACCCCCACTTTCGTGCTGTACCACCACACTTCATAGCAGCCATCCTCCTGCGTCTCCTTCAGTCCGACCCGTTCTCCCCTGAACGCTTTACCCGCGCTCAGACTTACCCCTTTCACGCTCAGCTTTCCGCTGATATCCACTTTCCTGACCA
>NZ_RXRN01000074.1:0-268 GCF_003986875.1 Enterobacter sp. WCHEn090032 | reverse complement strand
ACAGCAGTAAAAACCTCTACAGGCTTGTAGCTCAGGTGGTTAGAGCGCACCCCTGATAAGGGTGAGGTCGGTGGTTCAAGTCCACTCAGGCCTACCAAATTTGCGAAGCAAATTTGAAGAGGTTATCAACGATGGGGCTATAGCTCAGCTGGGAGAGCGCCTGCTTTGCACGCAGGAGGTCTGCGGTTCGATCCCGCATAGCTCCACCATCTTTTACTGCGAACACAAGAAAACTTCAGAGTGAACCTGAAAAGGTGCACTGCGAAGT
>NZ_RXRN01000073.1:0-290 GCF_003986875.1 Enterobacter sp. WCHEn090032 | reverse complement strand
TCACGCCCTCGTCGTATTCCGGGGGCGTTGTGTTGCCGCTGTACCGTCGCGATGACGGCTGATACCGCGAGCCCGGTACCGCCATATCCAGCGCCTCATGCGGCCGTTCAAGGTTATAGACCGTCCGCCAGTGGTCGAAGGCGCGCTGCAGTTCACCGCTGTCCGCGAACCACTTCCCCTGCAGCACTTCCGCCTTCAGGCTGCGGTGAAAACGCTCCAGCTTGCCCTGCGTCTGCGGATGATACGGCCGGGAGTGCCCCACCCGGATACCCTGGCGCATCAGCCACAGC
>NZ_RXRN01000072.1:0-333 GCF_003986875.1 Enterobacter sp. WCHEn090032 | reverse complement strand
GTGCCCCTGGTTTTCCAGCCAGCGCTTAATCTTGCGGGCTCCCCAGCGCTGATGACGGTCATGGGCCATGCGCAGCAGGGCAGTGATGTCGTCAGATGAGCGGTTCGGGGAATGGTGCGGTATGCGCGGGCGGTCCTGAAGGCCGGAGACCCCTTCCTCCGCCCAGCGACGAAGCCACTTGTAACCGGTGGCAGGTGAAATGCCGAAGCGACGGCAGAGGGAACGGATATTCGCCCCGTCCTGCGAGGCGAACAAAACAAACTCGGTACGTAATGACATGGTATCTCTCGCATCCCAGGGCATAAGCGACTCCATAAACGGGTTCTTATGCCT
>NZ_RXRN01000071.1:0-353 GCF_003986875.1 Enterobacter sp. WCHEn090032 | reverse complement strand
TCCAGCGCCGTCCAGGTGCCGGTGGTGTCTCCCCACGGGGAGCCGTTATCCATCGTCATCCTGTCCGGCAGGCCGTAGCGTTCAAACACGCTGACCAGCTGCTGCTGCACGGTCTCACGACGTTCATCGTTACAGTGCACCAGGCACAGGGAAAAACGGGAGTGGTCGTCCAGCAAAGTGAGCGGATGGCAGCGGCCTCCGCCAAAGGGAAAGTGGCCCTTAAAATCCATCTGCCAGAGCCGGTTGGGCGCGTCATGTTCGAACCGTCCCGTGGCGGGAATGCCCGGTGAAGTGCCCGGCAGCAGGCCGTGACGGGCCATCAGGGTATGAACGGTGCTGAAGGCGGGCATGGT
>NZ_RXRN01000070.1:0-375 GCF_003986875.1 Enterobacter sp. WCHEn090032 | reverse complement strand
GCAGATTGTGAAAACCCTGCTGGGTGAGCATCAGGTCAACGTCGAGGACAAGCTCACCGGCAGCTACCGGGTGTGGGACTACTGCGTGCAGTATCAGGAGTCGAGCCTGGACTTCATCAGCCGCCTGATGGAGCTGGAGGGGATTGCGTATCACTTCAGCCACGAGGCGGACAAACACACCCTCGTGCTCACCGACGCCGCCACCCAGCATCAGCCGTTCAGCGGCTACGAGGTGATTCCGTATCACCAGACGCCATCCGGCGGCAGCACGGATGAAGAGGGTATCGGCCAGTGGGCGCTGGAGGACAGCGTCACGCCGGGGATTTACAGCCTCGACGATTACGATTTCCGCAAGCCGAACGCGTGGCTGTTCCG
>NZ_RXRN01000007.1:0-191377 GCF_003986875.1 Enterobacter sp. WCHEn090032 | reverse complement strand
CGCTTATTTTCGCTTTTCTCTGCTGATCCGGCGGCGTGTGTGCCGTTGTTCCGTGTCAGTGGAGGCGCATTATAGGGAGTAATTCCGAACCTGCAAGGATAAAGTGAAAATTATTTACTGACTGCTCACTTTCCAGGCAAATCTGACTCCAGACCTCAATTCTCGCCTGGTTTTTAAACAAAAACGAGCCGCAAGCGGCTCGTTTTTGCGTTTTGTGACCTACTGCACTGCCACAATGCGATCGTCGTTGGCTTCCAGACGAATAACTTTTCCTGGAATCAGCTCCCCGGAGAGGATCTGCTGCGCCAGCGGGTTTTCGATCTGCTGCTGGATAGCACGTTTTAATGGACGCGCACCGTACACCGGATCGTAACCATTCTTACTCAGCAGTTTCAGCGCTTCATCGGAGATGTGAATTTCATATCCACGTTCTTCCAGACGTTTATACAGACGCTGCAGCTGAATCTGCGCAATCGACGCAATGTGTTTCTCACCCAGCGGATGGAACACCACCACTTCATCAATACGGTTGATGAACTCCGGACGGAAGTTATGGCTTACCACACCCAGCACCAGATCCTTCATATGGCTGTAGTCCAGTTCGCCGAAACGTTCCTGAATCAGATCGGAGCCCAGGTTCGAGGTCATGATGACAACCGTATTACGGAAATCGACCGTTCTCCCCTGCCCGTCTGTCAGACGACCATCGTCCAGGACCTGAAGCAGAATGTTGAACACATCCGGATGCGCTTTTTCCACCTCATCCAGCAGGATGACGGAATAAGGGCGACGACGCACCGCTTCTGTCAGGTACCCCCCCTCTTCATAACCAACGTATCCCGGAGGCGCACCGACCAGACGCGAAACGGCGTGTTTTTCCATAAACTCGGACATGTCGATACGGACCATTGCATCGTCACTGTCGAACATAAAGTTAGCCAGCGCTTTACACAGCTCGGTCTTACCGACACCGGTCGGCCCCAGGAACAGGAAGGAACCAATCGGACGATTCGGGTCGGACAGCCCTGCACGGCTACGACGAATAGCATTCGATACCGCTTCAACCGCCTCGTTCTGGCCAATCACCCTATTATGGAGATCGTTCTCCATGCGCAGCAGTTTTTCACGCTCACCTTCAAGCATGCGTGCTACCGGAATGCCGGTCCATCGAGCAAGGACTTCAGCAATCTCGGCATCCGTGACTTTATTACGCAACAGACGCATCGTTTTACCTTCCGATTGCGTCGCAATCTCAAGCTGTTTTTCCAGCTCAGGAATTTTGCCGTACTGCAGCTCGGACATTCGCGCCAGGTCGCCCACGCGTCGCGCCTGCTCAATGGCAATTTTTGCCTGTTCGAGTTCAGCTTTAATGGTCTGCGTACCGGACAGGGAAGCTTTCTCGGCTTTCCACTCTTCTTCCAGCTCGGAATACTGGCGCTCTTTATCGTCCAGTTCTTCATTGAGCATATCCAGGCGTTTCTTACTGGCTTCATCAGACTCTTTCTTCAGCGCCTGCTGTTCCAGCTTGAGCTGAATGATGCGTCGGTCAAGTCTGTCCAGCTCTTCCGGTTTCGAGTCAATCTGCATACGAATGCTTGAAGCTGCTTCATCAATCAGGTCGATGGCCTTATCGGGCAACTGACGGTCGGCGATGTAACGATGCGAAAGCGTCGCAGCCGCTACGATGGCCGGGTCAGTGATCTGCACATGGTGGTGCAGTTCATAGCGCTCTTTCAGACCACGTAAAATCGCGATGGTATCTTCAACGCTTGGCTCTGCGACAAACACTTTCTGGAAACGACGTTCCAGCGCAGCATCTTTTTCAATGTACTGACGGTACTCATCAAGCGTAGTAGCACCGACGCAGTGAAGTTCACCGCGCGCCAGCGCAGGTTTCAGCATGTTCCCGGCATCCATCGCGCCGTCCGCCTTACCGGCACCGACCATGGTGTGCAGTTCGTCGATAAACAGGATAACGTTGCCTTCCTGTTTCGCGAGATCGTTAAGGACACCTTTCAGACGCTCTTCGAACTCCCCGCGGTATTTCGCACCGGCCACCAGCGCGCCCATATCCAGCGCCAGTACGCGGCGGCCTTTCAGCCCTTCCGGCACTTCACCGTTCACGATACGCTGCGCCAGCCCTTCAACGATGGCAGTTTTACCGACACCCGGCTCACCAATCAGTACCGGGTTGTTCTTGGTACGACGTTGCAGTACCTGAATCGTACGGCGGATCTCTTCGTCACGGCCGATCACCGGGTCAAGTTTGCCCTGTTCAGCGCGTTCGGTCAGATCGACCGTAAATTTCTTCAAAGCCTGACGTTGGTCTTCGGCTCCCTGATCGTTCACGCTTTCACCTCCGCGCATTTTCTCAATCGCCTGAGTCACATTGGCGGTGGTTGCTCCGGCAGATTTCAGCAGGTCGGTCAAGGTACCGCGTGATTCAAGCGCCGCCAGAACAAACAACTCTGACGAAATAAAGTTGTCCCCACGTTTTTGCGCCAGCTTGTCGCAAAGGTTCAGCACACGCACCAGATCCTGCGACGGCTGCACGTCCCCGCCGGTCCCTTCGACCTGCGGTAAACGGCTCAGCGCCTGATCGATGGCGGTGCGCAACTGGCCAGCATTAATGCCAGCTGACGTTAATAAAGGACGTACCGATCCCCCTTCCTGATTCAGCAAGGCGCTCATTAAATGAAGAGGTTCGATAAACTGGTTGTCGTGCCCCAGTGCGAGGGACTGGGCATCGGCGAGAGCAAGCTGGAATTTATTAGTAAGACGATCCAGACGCATAACTCCTCCCATAACAGGTCAAATTTGCTACTGGAGATTAAATGAGGTCATCCCTCAATTATTCAAGGTTAATGACCTGAATTATGTGAAAAGAAAACAGCACGTGCCGGATCGTCTTGATTCTTTAGGTTATATCAGCCAAATGAAACTTGCCATACGCCCCGTGGTCTTGTCGCGGCGATAAGAGAAAAAATCACCCTTTTCGGTGAAGGTGCAGCGATCGCCGCCGAAAATCTGCGTCACACCAACATTATTCAGACGCTGACGGGCAAGCTGGTAAATATCGGCCAGATATTTATTCCCCGAAGGCTGGAAGGCGTCCACGGCTTGCGGATCTTTTTCCATAAAAGCGTCGCGGACTTCGGGTCCTACTTCAAAGGCACGAGGACCGATGGCCGGGCCAAGCCAGGCCATGATATTGGCGGGATCATCCTTAAAGCAGGCGACAGTCTCCTCCAGCACGCCTTCACACAGACCACGCCAGCCAGCATGCGCTGCGGCAACCTCGGTACCTGCACGGTTACAAAACAGAACCGGCAGGCAATCGGCCGTCATTACGGCACAAACGGTGCCCGGAGTATTACTGTAAGAGGCGTCAGCACGTTTAGAAGCGTAGGGTTCTCCCGTCAACTTCAGTACCGCTTTACCATGAACCTGTTCAAGCCAGACCGGTTTCGACGGCAGGTTCCCTGCAGCAAACAGGCGTCTGCGGTTCTCTTCAACATGTTCAGGATCATCGCCACAGTGCGCACCGAGGTTCAAAGACTCCCAGGCACCCTGGCTAACGCCGCCAGTGCGGGTTGAACTGCAGGCAGCCACGCCTTCAGGCAATGGCCACTCCGGGACAATCAGTTTGGTCATAACCAGTCCACTTGATCCTTATGTTCTTCGAAATCAGCACGCATCGCGTCAATAAGTTCCACCATATCCTGTGGGATAGGCGCATGCCACTCCATCTGAATACCGGTGATTGGATGGTAAAGGCGCAGCATGGTCGCATGCAGCGCCTGGCGATCGAATTTGCGCAGTACGCTGATGAACTCATCCGATGCGCCTTTAGGCGGACGCGGACGGCCACCGTAAACCTGATCCCCCACCAGCGGATGGGTAATGTGTGCCATGTGAACACGGATCTGGTGAGTACGCCCGGTTTCCAGACGCAGACGCAAGCGCGTATGAATGCGGAAGTGCTCCATAATGCGGTAGTGCGTTACCGCAGGTTTACCCATCGGATGTACCGACATATGAGTACGTTTGGTTGGGTGACGACTGATTGGCTCTTCCACCGTACCGCCAGAGGTCATATGCCCAATGGCTACCGCTTCATACTCACGGGTAATTTCGCGCAGCTGCAGCGATTCCACCAGACGGGTCTGCGCTGGAACAGTCTTCGCGACCACCATCAGACCGGTCGTGTCTTTATCCAGACGGTGCACAATGCCCGCGCGCGGAACATCCGCGATGGGCGGATAATAATGGAGAAGTGCGTTAAGTACCGTACCGTCAGGGTTCCCCGCGCCCGGATGAACCACCAGGTCGCGCGGTTTGTTGATCACCAGGATGTCATCATCTTCGTAGACGATGTCCAGTGGGATATCCTGCGGCTCGAAACGGATTTCCTCTTCGATTTCAGCATTGATGGCGACAGCTTCCCCACCTAACACTTTCTCTTTTGGTTTGTCCCAGATCTTGCCGTTTACCATCACGCGCTGGTCAAGGATCCATTCTTTTATGCGTGAACGCGAATAATCAGGGAACAATTCGGCCAAAGCCTGATCTAAGCGTTGACCGAGCTGATTTTCGGAGACTGTTGCGGTGAGTTCTACTCGTTGTGCCATAAACTGCTTCTTCGTTTAACGTTGGGTTTTACGGCTTTGCCGTTTAATATAGTGTGCTATTGTAGCTGGTCTTAATCGGGAGCAGGAACAGAGTTTCTCCCGGACAAACATTTGAGGAAAGTCAAAACGTCATGACGCGCATGAAATATCTGGTGGCAGCGGCCACGTTGAGCCTGGCTTTGGTGGGCTGCTCCGGTTCAAATGAACAGGTCCCTGACAATCCGCCGAATGAAATCTATGCGACTGCACAACAAAAGTTGCAGGACGGTAACTGGAAACAGGCGATAACGCAACTGGAAGCGTTGGATAATCGCTATCCATTTGGTCCGTATTCGCAGCAGGTACAGTTAGATCTCATCTACGCATACTATAAAAATGCCGATCTGCCGCTGGCACAGGCAACCATCGATCGTTTCATGCGTCTGAACCCGACTCATCCTAACATCGACTATGTCATGTACATGCGCGGTCTCACCAACATGGCGCTGGATGACAGTGCGCTTCAGGGCTTCTTCGGCGTGGATCGTTCCGACCGTGACCCACAGCATGCGCGTGACGCCTTCAATGACTTCTCCAAACTGGTGCGCGGCTATCCGAACAGCCAGTACGTGACTGACGCCACCAAACGTCTGGTGTTCCTGAAAGATCGTCTGGCGAAATATGAATACTCTGTGGCGGAATACTATACCCGCCGTGGCGCATGGGTTGCCGTGGTTAACCGCGTAGAAGGTATGCTGCGCGATTACCCGGATACCCAGGCAACGCGCGACGGCCTGAAGCTGATGGAAAATGCGTACCGTCAGATGCAGATGACCGCCCAGGCTGAAAAAGTGGCGAAAATCATTGCTGCCAACAGCAGCAACACCTGATATGACCTCAATGCAAAACGGCAGCCTTCGGGCTGCCGTTTTTTTATTCATTTCTAAGCATCGCTGAAGCGCTTTAGCCTCAACACATCCCGTCAACTATGACCGCAATTTTTGCCTTCCACAAGGTAAATCTCACCTCTTCCTGCCCTGCCTCACAAAAAAGATTCCCTGACAAAAACCGACAAAATAACGTGATCTAAATCACACATTTTGACATTGGGTCGGGTATGCTGGAATCACCAAGACGGAAAGACAAGAGGTAAAATTTATGACAATGAACATTACCAGTAAACAAATGGAAATTACTCCGGCAATTCGCCAGCACGTCGCAGACCGTCTCGCCAAACTGGATAAATGGCAAACACATTTGATTAATCCACATATCATCCTGTCTAAGGAGCCGCAGGGTTTCATCGCTGACGCAACTATCAATACTCCAAACGGCCATCTGGTCGCCAGCGCAAAACATGAGGATATGTACACCGCAATTAACGATTTGATCAACAAGCTGGAACGGCAGCTCAATAAAGTGCAACACAAAGGTGAAGCCCGTCGCGCCACAACATCGGTGAAAGACGCCAGCTTCGCGGAAGAAGTTGAAGAAGAGTAATCCTTTAAATTGAGTGTACCGCCAACGCGCCTTCGGGCGCGTTTTTTGTTTTTTATTGACAGGGTGAAAACAGTACGGGTACTTTAACGATATCAATCACAGGATGACCTTATGAAACTGACACCGTTCTTCTTCGCATTCTTTTTTACCTTCCCCTGAACGGGAGGCGTTTCGTCGTGTGATAAAGAATGCGAAGACGAACAACAAGGCCTCCCACACCGGGGGGCCTTTTTTATTGATAACGATAAAATGAGACAGGCAACACTATGACACCGGAAAACCCGTTACTGGATCTGCGAGTTAAGATCAGCGCACTGGATGAAAAATTACTGGCGCTGCTGGCCGAACGCCGCGCGCTCGCCATCGAAGTGGGTAAAGCCAAGCTGGACTCCCATCGCCCGGTCCGTGATATTGACCGCGAGCGCGATCTGCTGGAGCGGCTGATTCAGCTCGGTAAAGTGCATCACCTCGATGCCCATTACATCACCCGGTTGTTCCAGCTCATCATCGAAGACTCTGTTCTGACCCAGCAAGCTTTACTCCAGCAGCACCTGAACAAAACCAATCCGCACTCTGCGCGTATCGCCTTCCTCGGACCGAAGGGCTCTTATTCTCACCTGGCCGCACGTCAGTATGCCGCACGCCATTTTGAAGAATTTATTGAGAGCGGCTGTGCGAAGTTTGCCGATATTTTCAATCAGGTCGAGACCGGCCAGGCGGATTACGCCGTCGTGCCGATTGAAAACACCAGCTCCGGCGCCATCAACGACGTCTATGATTTGCTGCAGCACACCAGCCTGTCGCTGGTTGGCGAACTGACGATCCCTATCGATCACTGCGTGCTGGTCTCTGGCTCAACGGACCTGAGCAAGATCGAAACCGTCTACAGCCACCCGCAGCCGTTCCAGCAGTGCAGCCAGTTTCTGAACCGCTATCCGAACTGGAAAATCGAGTACACCGAAAGCACCTCCGCGGCGATGGAAAAAGTCGCGCAGGCTAACTCCCCCGCCGTCGCGGCGCTCGGTAGCGAAGCGGGCGGCGCGCTGTATGGTTTACAGGTGCTGGAACGCAACCTGGCAAACCAGACGCAAAACATCACCCGCTTCGTGGTGCTGGCCCGCAAGGCCATTAATGTGTCAGACCAGGTCCCGGCCAAAACCACGCTGCTGATGGCGACCGGCCAGCAGGCCGGCGCGCTGGTTGAAGCCCTGCTGGTGCTGCGTAACCACAACCTGATCATGACGAAACTGGAATCACGTCCGATCCACGGGAACCCGTGGGAAGAGATGTTCTACCTTGATATCCAGGCCAACCTGGAGTCTGCTTCCATGCAGAAAGCCCTGCGCGAACTGGGTGAAATTACCCGTTCAATGAAAGTGCTGGGCTGCTATCCAAGTGAAAACGTCGTGCCGGTCGATCCCATCTAACGTTCGATAAAGCGGCTTTTCTTCATCCCTGCCACGTTAACGGGCAGGGTGAAGATGGCGCCGGAAAGTGGATACTGCGCCACCTCCTGCGCGTCCATATTTTCCCGCGAGGTCGTGATGAACAGCGTTTTCATGTCGTCACCGCCAAAACAGACCATCGTCGGGCAACGTACCGGCATTTCATACTCTTCCAGCTGTTCCCCTTGTGGAGAAAAACGCGCGATACGCCAGCCGTCAAATAGCGCGCTCCAGTAGCAGCCCTCCACATCCATTGCCGCGCCGTCCGGTATCCCCTCGCCCTCTTTAAACTGACGAAACACCTCGCGCCTGCCCGGTTCGCCCTGCGCATCGAGCGGCGTACGGTAAATCACACCATTTGGCGTGTCTGAGGTAAACATCCACTGATTATCCGGGCTAAACGCTAAACCGTTGTGCCCGTGAATATCGCACTGGATCACTTTCGGCGTCAGGTCATTGTCGATACGCATCAGCAGTGCGCCGTTGTAATCCCCCGGTCCCCAGAAGGTTCCCGCATAGAAGCGCCCCTGACTGTCGGTTCCTCCATCATTAAAACGCGCCAACTGCGGATTAGAGGGGTTATCGCACACCTTGCGCTGCAGAAGGCCATGCTTGTCAGCCAGCCAGATGCCAGTGCGCATAGCGACGATAAACCCGCCTCGCTCACGCAGTGCGAAACAGCCCACCTCCTCATGGAAAGAGAGCACGGTATGTTCCGCGGTCGGCAGATGGTATCGGTGGATCTCCCCTTCCAGAATATCCGCCCAGTAGAGTGCGCGCTCTTCTGCACTCCACGTCGGGCATTCGGGCAAATGCCCGGTGTAATTGAACAGCAACTGCGGTTCGGCCATGACGGTTCCCCAAAATGAAAAAAGCCAGCGATGCTGGCTTTCAGTATATACATCATCGCATTACTGGCGACTGTCATTTGCCTGGCGCAATAGCGTGCGGCTCTCACTCTGGAAACGCTGCGCGTAGTCGCCAAACCAGTGTTCGACCTTGCGGAAACTGTCGATAAACGCCTGCTTGTCTCCGTGCTCCAGCAGCGTAATGGCTTCCCCAAATCGCTGATAGTAACGCTTGATGAGCGCAAGGTTGTTTTCGGAGGACATGATAATGTCCGCATACAGTTGCGGATCCTGCGCAAACAGACGCCCGACCATCGCCAGCTCCAGACGATAGATCGGTGAAGAGAGCGCCAGCAGCTGTTCAAGCTGAACGTTCTCTTCCGCCAGATGCAGACCATAGGCAAACGTGGCGAAGTGGCGCAGCGCCTGAATGAAAGCCATGTTTTGATCGTGTTCGACCGCGCTGATGCGGTGCAGCCGCGCGCCCCAGACCTGAATCTGTTCCAGGAACCACTGATAGGCTTCCGGCTGACGACCATCACAGTAGACCACCACCTGCTTAGCCAGGCTGCCGCTGTCCGGGCCAAACATCGGGTGCAGCCCCAGGACCGGCCCGGTATGCGCCGCCAGCATTGCCTGCAGCGGACCATTTTTGACAGAGGCCAGGTCCACCAGGATGCAGTCTTTCGGTAAAGGAGGAAGCTTCCCGATGATCTGCTCCGTCACATGGATCGGCACGCTGACGATAACCATCCCGGCATCTTTCATGAGCTCCGGTGCCTGTGCCCAGTCCTCTTTTTCCAGAATGCGTACCTGATAGCCAGAAAGGGTCAGCATTTTTTCAAACAGACGCCCCATCTGTCCTGCCCCGCCGACAATCACCACCGGACGCAGGGACGGACAGAGGGTTTTGAAACCCTTGTCATTTTCGCTGGAATAGGATTCCCGCATCACGCGACGCAGAACATCTTCAATCAAATCCGGCGAAACACCCAGCGCCTGCGCCTCTTTGCGACGGGAGGCCAGCATGGAGGCTTCGCGCTCCGGGACGTAAATCGGCAGGCCGTATTGGCTTTTTACCTCACCGACTTCGGCAACCAGCGCCATTCGGCGCGCCAGCAGATCCAGCAGCGCCTTATCCACTTCATCAATTTGATCGCGTAATGCGGTCAATTCAGCAACCATAACTAACCTCTTAAGCCAGACGCGCCGCCAGCTGGCCGTTTAAATCTTTATGGATCTCACGCAGCAGGGCATCGGTGGTCTCCCAGCTGATGCAGGCATCCGTCACGGATACGCCGTGCTTCATTGCGCTGCGCGGTTGTTCAGATGATTGATTGCCTTCATGAATGTTGCTCTCAATCATCAGTCCGATAATCGAACGGTTGCCATCTTTGATCTGCGCGACCACGGATTCTGCAACCGCAGGCTGACGGCGGTAATCTTTATTGGAATTACCATGACTGCAATCTACCATCAGTGCCGGACGCAGTCCCGCCTGCTCCATCTCTTTTTCACACTGCGCCACATCTGCCGGGCTGTAGTTCGGCGCTTTACCGCCGCGCAGGATCACATGCCCGTCCGGGTTGCCCTGGGTTTGCAGGAGACACACCTGGCCTGCCTGGTTAATACCGACAAAGCGGTGCGGCATGGCGGCAGCGCGCATGGCGTTGATCGCCGTCGCCAGGCTACCATCGGTACCGTTTTTAAAGCCAACCGGCATCGACAGGCCAGACGCCATCTCGCGGTGGGTTTGTGATTCCGTGGTACGCGCACCAATGGCGGACCAGCTGAACAGATCGCCCAGGTACTGCGGGCTGTTTGGATCCAGCGCTTCGGTTGCCAGCGGCAGCCCCATGCTGACCAGCTCCACCAGCAGGCGACGCGCAATCTTCAGGCCTGCTTCCACATCAAACGAGCCATCCATGTGCGGATCGTTAATCAACCCTTTCCAGCCAACGGTCGTACGTGGCTTCTCAAAATAGACGCGCATCACCAGATAGAGGCTATCGCTGACCTCCTCCGCTAATGCTTTAAATCGACGAGCGTACTCAATGGCGGTTTCAGGATCGTGAATGGAGCAAGGACCACATACCACCAGCAGGCGCGGATCGCGACCGGCGATGATGTCAGAAATGGTCTGGCGCGAGTGCTCAATCTGAGCCTCCTGCGCGACGCTCAGCGGGAACTCCGCTTTCAGTTGATCCGGCGTGATTAAAACCTGTTCGTCAGTGATATGTACGTTGTTCAGCGCGTCTTTTTGCATGATGGCGATCCTGTAAAGCTCGTTTGCGATAGTTGTTTTCCTCAATGAGGTGACACCACGATACCATAAAAAGTAAACATTTCAATCCAAAATACGTACACTTTAATTTACAGAAGCCATTTTATTGCCAATATCAGCCGGTAAAAACGTAAAGATTAAATTACATACGAGCTATCATTTGCCAGGCTATGCTGAAGAAAAAAGGAGAATGGCTATGCGTTCAATTGCTCTTGTGCTGTTGTCGCTGTTGTTATCGGGCTGCCAGATCAATCCTTACACCTTCCAGCCCGACTGGACCAGTCCATCCTGGTTTGATGCAGGTAAAGAGGACGCCATGAACGGCCTGCCGGTTAAAGATAACCAGACCCTGGCCGATAGTTTTAACGATCCACACGTTGATCGTAGTGAATATCTTCGCGGCTATGCCGATGGTCAGAAGAAAATTTGCGAAGAAGGCTTTATTCACGCCTGGGGTTTAGCAGGCAAATCTTTTCCTGCCAGTTGCGATACTGTCGAAAGCGCCGCAAAACTGCATACCGCATGGCAACAAGGAATGGATGAAAGTATGCGTTCCAGCAGACTGAATTAAATCTGTTTTTATCCATCGAAAAATAAACAACAGTAAGATTTAGCTTAGGTCGGCCGGACGCTATTCCTGACATAATGACGGCTTTGATAAACAATGGTATTCTGCCCGCAACTCTTAAGGACATCTATTTCCGGAGCGTTGTGGCGGATTCTGGTGAGAAATTCATTCTTGAACTCTTTGTTCCGACTTACTCTGGTGCTAATGCTGTTCTTTATGGTGGGCCCGGCGACGGCAGGCACGCTCACGGAAACGGATAAATCGGTACGTTCGATTGTCTCAGGCATAGTGAGCTATACGCGATGGCCGTCACTTTCCGGACAGCCTAAACTCTGCGTCTACGCCACCTCTCATTATACTCACGCACTCAGCAGCAATGAGGGGCATAGCGAGTTACCTTATACTCCCGTTATTGTGCGTAACGATCGGGAAGCCCTGGCCGCGACGTGCGATGCTATTTATTTCGGGTCTGAATCACCGGCCAAACAACTTGAATTAATAAGTCAATATCAGGGCAGAGCATTACTTTTAATCTCAGAGCAAAATCCGGAATGTGTAATTGGCAGCGCGTTTTGCCTGATGATCGATCGCGACCAGGTACGGTTCTCCGTCAATCTGGATGCGCTGACGCGCAGTGGCGTTAGAGTCAATCCGGATGTATTAATGCTTGCACGGAATAAGCAGCATGGATAAAGATTTCACTTCAACGCCACGTCCGACGTTTAAAAGAACGTTAAGGCGAAACAGCATGATAAGCGTCATCATCACGATGACGTTAATATGGGTGTTGCTCTGTTTTGCTTCCGTTGTGACGTTAAAACAATACGCGCAAAAGAACCTGGAATTAACTGGCGCAACAATGAGCCACAGCCTGGAAGCCTCGCTGGTGTTCAACGATTCTCTGGCGGCCAACGAAACGCTTGCGGCCCTGGGTAAACAGGGGCAGTTTGCCGTGGCCGAGGTGGTCAACGCGCATAAAAAGCGGTTTGCTTACTGGTCCTGGAACCCGGAGGATAACAACGACACGCTGGGCGCCCTGGTCAGTCGCTGGCTTTTTCCCGTTCCGGTTGCGCAGCCCATCATGCATAACGGCGCAATGGTCGGCGAAATTCGCCTTACCGCGCGAGACAGTCTCATCAGTCATTTCATCTGGATGTCGTTTGCCGTGCTTACCGGCTGCATTCTTTTTGCTACCGTCGTCGCACTCACCATTACCCAGTCTTTGCATCACGGTATGGTGACGGCCCTGCAAAACATCACCGACGTCGTGCATGATGTCCGCACTAACCGCAACTTCTCCCGCAGGGTGAAAGATGGCCGCATCGAAGAGTTTCACCAGTTTGGTGAAGACTTCAACAGTCTTCTGGATGAGATGGAAGAGTGGCAGCTAAAACTGCAGGCCAAGAACGCCCAGCTGTTGCGGACCGCCATGCACGACCCGCTCACCGGCCTTGCCAACCGTGCGGCGTTTCGTAACAGCATTGCAGCTTTAATGAACGATCCTTCAGCCAGAACTAACTCGGCCCTGCTCTTCCTCGACGGTGATAACTTTAAGTTTATTAACGACACCTGGGGACATGCGGCAGGAGACTGCGTGCTGATTGAAGTGGCGAGCAGAATGATGGAGTTTGGCGACAAACGTCATCAGTCCTATCGCCTTGGCGGTGACGAATTTGCCATGGTGCTCTACGGCGTGCACTCTGAGCTTGAGGTTCAACACATTTGTGCTGCGCTTTCGCAGCAGTTTATTCGTCCGTTTGATCTCCATAACGGACAAAAAGCATCAATGTCACTCAGCATTGGCTTTGCTCTGGCGTGGGAAAATGCTTCCATGGAAGCATTACTGGAGAGGGCTGACCGCAATATGTACCAGGTTAAAAACCAGCGTACAAAAACAATAAGTTAGAAAGGATACACTATGTTAAAACGATACTTCGCGCCGTTAGTTCTGGCCTCAATGGTTCTGGCAGGCTGTCAGTCGCCGCCGGAAGGCAAATTCACTCCTGAGCAAATCGCGGCGATGAAGTCTTACGGTTTTAACGAACTGAACGGTGACTGGTCACTTGGCCTCTCGGATACCATCCTGTTTGATAAAAATGACGCCCGGCTGCGACCGGAAAGTGAAACACAGATCAAGTCCATGGCCTCTCGCCTTGCCGAAACCGGCCTGAACCACGCGCGAATGGACGGCCACACGGACAATTACGGTGAAGAAAGCTACAACAATGCGCTGTCGTTAAAACGCGCCAATGCCGTGGCCGGCGCCTGGGCGAAGGGAGCGAATATCCCGCGCAGCAATCTCACCACGCAGGGATTGGGTCAAAAATACCCGGTTGCGAGTAACAGTACCCCACAAGGACGTGCTGAAAACCGCCGGGTTGCCGTGGTTATCAGCACGCCATAGGGTTATTTAGCGGAAGATTCGGCGAGCGTCACCCCTGTGGCCGCTCGCCAGCGTAGCCAGTCCACCAGAACAAACAGCGCCAGACTCACGCCCATGACCGGCAGGGCTATCCCCAGCAGCAGGCTAATCAACACCGTAATACCCCTTCCCCAGCCCGGCAACGCCAGCCAGCTCTGGCAAAGCGTCTGCACCGGACTCACTGTCGATTGCGCCGGACGACGCATCCACCACATCCGGTATCCCCAGATGATGAGCACGCACAGGGCAAGGCCGAACAAGACGAGCAGTAGCTGATTCACCAACCCGAATAAAATCCCCATATGAAAATCTACTCCCCAGCGGGTCAGTTTTGCCATTAGCGGGAAATCCTCAAATCGGGTTCGGTCCAGCACCTGCATCGTATGCGGATCAACCGCAACGGCGTCCACCTGGGTTGGCCAGCTGCGATCGATTTCCGTCACCGTCCAGGCGCGATCTGCCGTTTGCGCCGGGCGAATCTCCAGCTTGCTGGCATCAATCCCCGCTTTACGCGCCGCGCTTAACACCCCATCAAACTGCGTCAGATCCATCACCATCTCTGGCATCATCATTCCGCCGTGATGGCCATGGTGTTCGGCATGTTCATCCACGCTCTCCGGCGCACCGGAGAGCGTGGTGTTCACCTGAGGGGTGAGCCAGTTCATCTCTGCCCGCAGCTTATCAACGTTCCCGCCAGCCCACTGGGACCAGGTCAGGCCGGTTGCAGAGAATAAGAGCATTCCGCCCAGCAAAGCCCAGCCCAGCGTCACGTGCACGCGCCGCCGGTTCTGGAAGCGATTGTTGATCCGTCGTTTGGGTCGGGTATAAAACCACAGGGCAATACCGCCCAGCGCGGCCACCCACATCCAGGAGGCCGCCAGCTCGCTGTAGAGGCGCCCAATGTCGCCCAGCATCAGAGACGTATGCAGATAATCAATAGTCTGGCGCAGCGGTAAAATCCCGCTGGTGCCGTATACCGTCAGATCTCCCAGCACCGCCAGGCTTACCGGATCGATAAAGATAGCCCGGTTCTCCGATGGGCCAAGTTTCGGGTCAGCAAACATCACGCGGGTGGTTTCACCTTTAACCAGCCCCGGACGAACGGCGTACAAACGCAGTTCTGATCCAACCGTTTTTTCCGCCACGGCGATTTGCTCCGCCAGAGGCTGCGGCTCACCCACGGAATCCGTGTGGAGCGCATGCCGGTAGAGCGCATTCTCCAGCTGCGGGGTGGCCACATACAGCGTACCGGTCAGCGCGGCAAAGAAGATAAACGGGCCGACAAACAGCCCAACGTAGAAATGGAGGCGACGCAGCAGGTTTCCCCATGCCGCGCGCGAAGTACAGGTCGTCATACTTTTCCTTTTTAAGGCAAAAAGTTATCAATATTTTTTAAAGGGAAAAAGCAGACTGCCGCGGTGGCGCGCGGGTATCAGGGTAAAGCCAGGGGAAAAAGTGCCAGTGGCTGACCGCCTGACGCGGCGGTTTCACGCGAAGCCTCTGCAGCACCACGCTGAGCAGGACGATAAGCGCCAGCATCATGCCCGGTACATGCGCTAACAGCACGCAGTAGCCGCACGCTTCAGCATGGTCAACAGGCACCGTGTGGGACATATCGCCGTGGTGCTCATCCATCGACATCATGCTCATGTCATGATGCATACCCGGCATGGCGCTCATGGGATCTTTTTGCAACGAGACGGAGATGAGCGGCGCCACCACGATCAGCAGGATCGCAAACAGCGCGATCAAGGCCGCTGCGCGTTTCCGGTTTTGCTGATGCAGTACGTTATCCACTTCCCCTCCCCTCAAGAGGCAAGCATTGTAAATGATTTATGACGAAATGGTTAACGCGAGAAGTGCGATGGGATAAAAAAAGGGCCGGCCTTTCGGCCAGCCCTTTCTAACAGGATGTCGCTTAAGCGAATCTTAGTTCAGACGCTCTTTAATACGAGCAGACTTACCAGTACGCTCACGCAGGTAGTACAGTTTAGCTTTACGTACAGCACCACGACGTTTAACAGCAATGCTGTCAACTACCGGAGAGTGAGTCTGGAAGACACGCTCAACGCCTTCGCCGTTGGAAATTTTACGAACAGTGAATGCAGAGTGCAGACCGCGGTTACGAATAGCGATAACCACGCCCTCGAATGCCTGCAGACGTTTTTTGGAACCTTCAACAACCCATACTTTCACTTCCACGGTGTCACCTGGACGGAAGGAAGGTACGTCCTGCTTCATCTGCTCTTGTTCAAGTTGCTTAATAATGTTGCTCATAATTTAATCTCTTATCCTGGGTAAACTGATATTCGGGTGCGTATTACGCATTCCCATCATGTTCATGCTGCTGTTGCGCGTGTTCAGTTTTGAACTCGGCCAGCAACTTTGCTTGCTCTTCAGTCAGAGCCAGGTTTTCCAGAAGTTCAGGTCTTCTAAGCCAGGTTCGGCCCAGCGACTGCTTCAAACGCCAGCGACGTATCTCGGCATGGTTTCCAGACAGTAACACTGCCGGTACTTCCATCCCTTCTAACACTTCAGGACGAGTATAGTGTGGACAGTCCAGCAATCCATCGGCAAAGGAATCTTCCGTTGCCGAAGCTTCATGGCCCAGAACACCCGGAATGAACCGGGCGACAGAGTCAATCAGCGTCATTGCGGGTAACTCACCACCGCTGAGAACGTAATCGCCGATAGACCATTCTTCGTCAATCTCGGTTTGAATTACGCGCTCATCTATCCCTTCGTAGCGACCACAGACCAGAATCAGCTTTTGATTCGTCGCCAGTTCGCTGACGCCCGCTTGATCAAGCTTGCGTCCCTGAGGTGACAGATAAATCACCTTTGCGCCTTCACCTGCCGCGGCTTTTGCTGTGTGAATGGCGTCCCGTAAGGGTTGCACCATCATTAACATCCCCGGTCCGCCGCCGTAAGGACGATCGTCCACGGTACGGTGCCGGTCATGAGTAAAGTCACGAGGACTCCAGCTCTGGATGCTCAGCAGGCCATTCTTTACTGCCCGGCCAGTTACCCCGTAATCGGTAATCGCGCGGAACATTTCAGGAAACAGGCTAATTATGCCAATCCACATAGCGCCGTCTTTTACCGTTTATCCGGAGAATTTAAAAACCAGGATCCCAATCTACTTCAATGGTTTGAGTAGTGAGATCGACTTTCTTGATAACCTGTCCATCGAGGAACGGGACCAACCGCTCCTTGATGCCAAATGCATCTTTCAGGTTTGCCTTAATGACGAGAACGTCATTTGACCCGGTTTCCATCATGTCGATGACTTTCCCCAGGCTGTAGCCTTCAGTGGTCACTACCTGGCAGCCCATAAGGTCTTTCCAGTAGTAGTCACCCTCTTCAAGCTCCGGCAACTGCGACGAATCCACGACAATTTCACAATTAGTCAGCGCATTCGCGGCATCACGATCGTCAACGCCTTTCAGCTTGATGATGATGTCCTGATTGTGGTGACGCCAGCTTTCCAGCTCGACCTCTTCCCACTTACCGCCTTTCTGGATAAACCAGGGCTGGTAATTAAAAATGCTATCAGCGTCTTCAGTGGAGGAAAACACTCTGAGCCAACCACGGATACCGTAGCAAGAACCCATTTTTCCCAATACAATCGGTTCAACAGGTGCTTTATTGCTCATCATGACCACCGTGACAGATTAAGCTGCTTTGTTTGCTGCTTTGATCAGCGTAGCAACGCGATCGGAAACAGTAGCGCCCTGGCCAACCCAGTGAGCGATACGATCCAGATCCAGACGAGTTTCTTCTTCTGCGCCAGCGGCCAGTGGGTTGAAGAAACCAACGCGCTCGATGAAGCGACCGTTGCGTGCATTACGGCTGTCAGTCACAACAACCTGGTAGAACGGACGCTTTTTAGCGCCGTGACGTGCTAAACGAATAGTTACCATAACATCCTCTTGTGTGAATAAAACAACCGGGCCCCATCGAGGAACGGAGCCCGGGTGTCATATTAAAAGCCCGAAAATTTTACTCATTTTCGGGCAAAAAGCAATCTCAAAAGCGATTAACGCCCTGGAAAACCGGGAGGCATCATCCCTTTCATGCCGCGCATCATCTTCGCCATGCCGCCTTTCTTCATTTTCTTCATCATGCGCTGCATGTCGTCGAACTGTTTCAGAAGACGGTTAACGTCCTGCACCTGCATGCCGCAACCGGCTGCGATACGGCGTTTGCGGGAACCTTTGATGATATCCGGGTTAGCGCGTTCCTTGAGGGTCATCGAGTTGATGATCGCCTCCATTCGCACCAGCACCTTGTCATCCATCTGCGCTTTCACGTTGTCCGGGATCTGGCCCATGCCCGGCAGTTTGCCCATCAGGCTTGCCATGCCACCCATGTTTTTCATCTGACGCAGCTGCTCAAGGAAGTCGGTCAGATCGAAACCATCACCTTTTTTCAGCTTGCTGGCCAGCTTCTCAGCCTGCGCGCGGTCAACCTTGCTCTCGATATCTTCGATCAGCGACAGCACGTCGCCCATGCCGAGGATACGGGAGGCAATACGATCCGGATGGAACGGCTCCAGCGCTTCGGTTTTTTCGCCCACGCCGAGGAATTTGATCGGCTTACCGGTGATATGACGAATGGAGAGCGCCGCACCGCCGCGGGCGTCACCGTCCACTTTGGTCAGCACCACGCCGGTTAACGGCAGCGCTTCGTTAAACGCTTTTGCGGTATTCGCCGCATCCTGACCGGTCATGGCGTCAACAACAAACAGGGTCTCTACCGGGTTAATAGAGGCATGCACCTGTTTGATCTCGTCCATCATCGCTTCGTCAACGTGCAGACGACCGGCGGTATCCACCAGCAGCACGTCGTAGAATTTCAGCTTCGCCTCTTTCAGCGCTGCGTTAACGATATCGACAGGTTTCTGGGCAACGTCTGACGGGAAGAAATCCACGCCGACCTGCTCAGCCAGGGTTTCCAGCTGCTTGATCGCCGCCGGGCGGTAGACGTCCGCAGACACCACCAGCACTTTCTTCTTGTGCTTCTCCCGCAGGAATTTACCCAGCTTACCGACGCTGGTGGTTTTACCCGCACCCTGCAGGCCCGCCATCAGCACCACAGCCGGTGGCTGTGCCGCCAGGTTCAGGACCTGGTTCTCTTCGCCCATCGCCGAAACCAGTTCGTTACGAACGATTTTGACGAACTCCTGACCCGGGGTCAGGCTCTTGTTAACTTCATGACCAACCGCCTTCTCTTTAACGCGGTTGATAAAATCACGAACAACCGGCAACGCGACGTCTGCTTCCAGCAGCGCCATGCGCACTTCGCGCAGCGTTTCCTTGATGTTGTCTTCGGTAAGGCGTCCGCGGCCGCTGATGTTGCGCAGCGTGCGCGACAAACGATCGGTTAAATTATCAAACATTGTCTCTCGCCTGAGTAGAAACGTTGGGCCGCCATGAGCGACACATACACAGAATTTTGCCGGAGTATAACATGAAGGCGCCTTTGTTGTTATGCAACGGTTGGAGCAGGCGTCACGTAACGTTATACTGCTTCTCTTTCTTATTAAGACAACTGTCGATGCCTATATGCCTGTTTTCGCACTGATCGCCCTTGTTGCCTACTCTGTCAGCCTCGCGCTGATCATTCCCGGACTGCTGCAAAAAAACAGCGGCTGGCGGCGCATGGCTATTCTTTCGGCGGTGATCGCACTGATTAGCCACGCGTTTGCGCTGGAATCACGCATTATCCCCGGCGACGGCAGCGTGCAAAACCTGAGCGTCCTCAACGTCGGCTCGCTGGTCAGCCTGATGATCTGTACGGTGATGACCATCGTGGCCTCTAAAAATCGCGGCTGGCTGCTGCTGCCGATTGTGTATACCTTCGCGCTGATCAATCTGGCCTTAGCCACCTTTATGCCTAATGAGTTCATTACGCATCTGGAGGCAACGCCAGGGATGCTGGTGCATATCGGCCTGTCACTCTTTGCCTATGCGACGCTGATCATCGCCGCGCTCTACGCCATGCAACTCGCCTGGATTGACTACCAGCTGAAAAACAAAAAGCTGGCGTTTAATCATGAGATGCCACCGCTGATGGTGATTGAGCGTAAAATGTTTCACATCACTCAGGTGGGCGTGGTGCTGCTGACCCTGACGCTCTGCACGGGTCTGTTTTATATGAAGAACCTGTTCAGCGTGGAGAATATCGATAAAGCGGTGCTCTCCATCATTGCGTGGTTTGTCTATATTGTCCTGTTATGGGGCCATTATCATGAAGGCTGGCGCGGTCGCCGCGTGGTCTGGTTCAACGTCGCGGGTGCGGGTATTCTCACCCTTGCCTATTTTGGCAGCCGCTTCATACAGCAATTTGCTGGCTAAGAAACAAAGGAGTTCCCCCTGGAACACATCTCTACCACCACGCTGATCGTTATCCTGATCGTCATGGTGGTCATCTCCGCCTATTTCTCCGGCTCGGAAACCGGCATGATGACCTTAAACCGCTACCGGTTACGTCATCGTGCTAAACAGGGTAACCGTGCCGCACGTCGCGTTGAAAAGCTGCTCCGCAAGCCGGATCGCCTGATTAGCCTGGTGCTTATCGGCAACAACCTCGTCAACATTCTGGCCTCTGCCCTCGGCACCATCGTCGGGATGCGCCTGTACGGCAACGCCGGGGTGGCGATTGCCACCGGCGTGCTGACGTTTGTGGTGCTGGTGTTTGCCGAAGTGCTGCCGAAAACCATCGCCGCGCTTTACCCGGAGAAAGTCGCCTACCCGAGCAGCTTCCTGCTGGCACCGCTGCAGATCCTGATGATGCCGCTGGTCTGGCTGCTGAACATGGTGACGCGCGTCCTGATGCGGATGGTGGGGATCAAAGCCGATGTCACCATCAGCAGCGCGCTCAGCAAAGAAGAGCTGCGCACCATCGTGAACGAATCCCGCTCGCAGATCTCCCGACGTAACCAGGACATGCTCCTCTCGGTACTGGATCTGGAAAAAGTGAGCGTGAACGACATCATGGTGCCGCGTAATGAAATCGTCGGTATCGACATCAATGACGACTGGAAAGCCATCGTCCGTCAGCTGACGCACTCGCCGCACGGGCGCATTGTGCTGTATCGCGACTCGCTGGATGACGCCATCAGCATGCTGCGCGTGCGCGAAGCCTACCGTCTGATGACCGAGAAAAAAGAGTTCACCAAAGAGGTGATGCTGCGTGCCGCCGACGAGATTTACTACGTGCCGGAAGGCACCCCGCTCAGCACGCAGCTGGTGAAATTCCAGCGTAACAAGAAGAAAGTTGGCCTGGTGGTCAATGAGTACGGCGACATTCAGGGCCTGGTGACGGTCGAAGATATTCTGGAAGAGATTGTCGGAGACTTTACCACCTCAATGTCCCCTTCCCTTGCGGAAGAAGTCACTCCGCAAAATGACGGCTCGGTACTGATTGACGGCAGCGCGAACATTCGCGAACTCAACAAAGCCTTTAACTGGCATCTGCCGGAAGATGAGGCTCGCACCATTAACGGGATGATTCTGGAAGCGCTGGAGGAGATCCCGGCGGCAGGCACGCGGGTGCGCATTGAGCAGTACGATATTGATATCCTGGACGTGCAGGACAATATGATTAAGCAGGTGAAGGTCCTGCCTGTAAAACCCCTGCGCGAAAGTATCGCTGAGTAAGGTTGTAGGCCGGGTGAGCGAAGCCGCCACCCGGCACTACGCGTGCGGCAAATTACGCTTTCGCTTTCGCCACGGTTACCATCGCAGCGCGAATGGTACGGCCGTTCAGGGTGTAGCCTTTCTGCATCACGCCCAGCACTTTACCGGCTTCAATCTCTTCAGATTCCACCATCGCAATCGCCTGGTGAACGTTTGGATCCAGCGGTACGTCGGTATCGGCAATCACTTCCACGCCAAACTTACGCACCACGTCGAGCATGGATTTCAGCGTCAGCTCGATGCCTTCGATCATCGCCGCGTTGTCCGGATTCGCTTTGTCAGCGACTTCCAGCGCGCGATCGAGGCTGTCGATCACCGGCAGCAGTTCGTTGACGAATTTCTCCAGCGCAAACTTGTGCGCCTTCTCAACGTCCTGCTCGGTACGACGACGCAGGTTTTCCATCTCCGCCTTGATGCGCAGAACACTGTCGCGCTCGCGATTCTGTGCTTCTACCAGCTGGGCTTCCAGATTCGCAATTTTTTCATCGCGCGGGTCCACCTGCTCAGCAGATGCGTCTGGCTCTACAGCCTCAACTTCATCGTGCTGTTCCGTGATAATTTCTTCAGGGGCTTGCCCCTCAGGCGTTTTCTGTTCTTTACTACTCATGAATTTCTCCGCGTTTTTCTGCATTCATCTCGCTAACTTCGCTTATTATGGGGATCAGTTTCCGGGATTCAAGGGAACAAGACAGATTGTCATCATTCATCAGGCACAAGGACCTCCAGAAAATGAATAATCATTTCAGGTGTATTGGGATCGTCGGGCATCCGCGTCACCCTACCGCATTGACGACACATGAAATGTTGTATCGCTGGTTGTGTAGCAAAGGCTATGAAGTGATGGTCGAGCAGCAGATTGCCCAGGAGCTGCAGCTTAAGAGCGTCAAAACCGGCACGCTGGCGGAAATTGGCCAACAGGCCGACCTCGCCGTAGTGGTGGGCGGCGACGGCAACATGCTCGGCGCGGCCCGCACGCTGGCGCGGTATGACATCAAGGTCATCGGCATCAACCGTGGCAATCTCGGCTTTCTCACCGACCTCGACCCGGACAATGCGCAGCAGCAGCTGGCCGACGTGCTGGAAGGCCACTATATCAGTGAAAAGCGCTTTTTACTGGAAGCGCAGGTGTGCCAGCAGGACTGCCAGAAACGCATCAGCACCGCGATTAACGAGGTGGTCCTCCACCCCGGTAAAGTGGCGCACATGATTGAATTCGAGGTTTATATCGATGAAATCTTTGCCTTCTCCCAGCGTTCTGACGGGCTGATTATCTCCACCCCGACCGGCTCAACCGCCTACTCGCTTTCTGCCGGCGGGCCGATCCTGACCCCGTCTCTGGATGCCATTACCCTGGTGCCGATGTTCCCGCACACGCTCTCTGCCCGGCCGCTGGTCATCAACGGCGACAGCACGATACGTCTGCGGTTCTCGCACCGGCGTAACGACCTGGAGATCAGCTGCGACAGCCAGATAGCGCTGCCAATCCAGGAGGGTGAAGACGTCCTGATTCGCCGGTGTGATTACCACCTGAATCTCATTCACCCGAAAGATTACAGTTATTTCAACACATTAAGCTCAAAGCTTGGCTGGTCAAAAAAATTGTTCTGATTTTGCATCCAGCACTTTACTGTATATAAAACCAGTTTATACTGTATGAAAACACAGTTATGGTTTTTCATACAGGAAAACAATTATGCTGGCACAACTGACCATCAGCAACTTTGCCATTGTTCGTGAGCTTGAGATCGATTTCCACAGCGGCATGACGGCGATCACCGGGGAAACCGGTGCAGGTAAATCCATTGCCATTGATGCCCTCGGCTTGTGCCTTGGCGGCCGTGCAGAGGGCGACATGGTGCGCATGGGCGCGAACCGTGCCGACCTGTGCGCCCGCTTCTCCCTGAAAGACACCCCTGCTGCTCAGCGCTGGCTGGAACAGAACCAGCTTGAAGATGGACGTGAGTGTTTACTTCGCCGCGTGATCAGCAGCGACGGTCGCTCCCGTGGCTTTATCAACGGCACGGCGGTTCCGCTTTCCCAGCTGCGCGAACTCGGCCAGCTGCTTATCCAGATCCACGGTCAGCACGCGCATCAGCAATTGGTTAAACCCGAACAGCAGAAAGCGCTGCTGGATGGCTATGCGGGTGAGTACGCGCTTACTCAACTTATGGCAGAGCACTATCGCCAGTGGCATCAAAGCTGCCGGGAACTTGCCCAGCATCAACAGCAAAGCCAGGAGCGCGCCGCTCGCGCAGAGCTGCTGGAATACCAGCTGAAAGAGCTGAACGAATTTAACCCGCAGGCGGGTGAGTTTGAGCAAATCGACGAAGAGTATAAACGCCTGGCGAACAGCGGCCACCTGCTCTCAACCAGCCAGAATGCGCTCAACCTGCTGGCGGATGGCGAAGATGTGAACCTGCAGAGCCAGCTGTATAACGTTCGTCAGCTGCTTACCGAACTGGTCGGCATGGACAGCAAACTCTCTGGCGTCCTGGATATGCTGGAAGAGGCGGCCATTCAGATCTCCGAAGCCGGTGACGAACTGCGCCACTACTGTGAACGTCTCGATCTCGACCCGAACCGTCTGTTTGAGCTGGAGCAGCGTATCTCCCGTCAGATCTCGCTTGCACGCAAGCATCACGTCACGCCGGAAGAGCTACCGGGCTACTATCAGTCTCTGCTGGAAGAGCAGCAGCAGCTTGACGATCAGGCTGACTCCCTGGAAACCCTCTCTCTGGCAGTGAGCCTGCACCATGAACAGGCGCTGGCGACAGCACAAAAGCTGCACGACATCCGTCAGCATTACGCTCAGGAGCTGAGCCAGCACATCACGGACAGCATGCACACGCTGGCGATGCCGCACGGCATCTTCACCATTGATGTTCGCTTCGAAGAAAACCACCTGACGGCAGAAGGTGCGGATCGCATCGAATTCCGCGTCACCACCAACCCGGGGCAGCCGCTGCAGGCAATCTCCAAAGTGGCCTCCGGCGGTGAACTGTCGCGTATTGCGCTGGCAATTCAGGTGATTACCGCGCGTAAAATGGAAACCCCGGCGCTGATTTTCGATGAAGTGGATGTCGGGATCAGCGGCCCGACGGCGGCGGTGGTCGGTAAACTGCTGCGCCAGTTAGGCGAATCAACGCAGGTGATGTGTGTCACCCACCTGCCGCAGGTAGCGGGCTGTGGACATCATCACTTTATCGTCAGTAAGGAAACCGACGGCGAGATGACCGAAACGCACATGAAGCCGCTGGATAAACGTGCACGTCTGCAGGAGCTGGCGCGCCTGCTCGGCGGCAGCGAAGTGACGCGTAATACGCTCGCGAACGCGAAAGAACTGCTGGCGGCATAAACTTTTTCGGGATCTCAGGGTCATACAGAACAACAAAAACGCCGCCAGACCGGTTTCAAAGTGGGGCAAGGTCTATTATCATCGGCATATTACATATGAGCCGCGTTCTGCTCGGGCCCGAAAAGGAATCAAATCACTATGCGTTGTAAAATGCTGACCGCTGCCGCAGCGGTTCTTCTGATGTTGACCGCAGGCTGTTCCACTCTGGAGAAAGTGGTTTACCGTCCTGACATCAACCAGGGGAACTACCTTACCCCTAACGATGTGTCTAAAATCCGTGTGGGGATGACACAACAGCAGGTCGCTTATGCACTGGGAACCCCGATGATGTCCGATCCGTTCGGCACTAACACCTGGTTCTATGTCTTCCGTCAGAAGCCGGGCCATGAAGATGCAACCCAGCAGACCCTGACGCTGACCTTCAGCAGCGCTGGTGTGTTGACTAACATCGACAACAAGCCTGCCCTGACCAAATAACTCGGTGTCAGAAATGCAAAAAGGTGCTCATTGAGCACCTTTTTTGTTTTTTGTTGACCCCCTCGCCCCATTGGGGAGAGGGTCAGAGTGAGGGAAAGAAACCGCTACTTACCAGATTTCTCCGCACGCTGGCGACGCAGCTCTTTCGGGTCAGCAATCAGCGGACGATAAATCTCCACCCGGTCGCCCTCTTTCAGCACATCCCCCAGCTTCACCGGACGGCTGTAAATTCCGACCTTATTTTTCGCCAGGTCGATATCGCTGCGAAGCTCAAGGATGCCGGAAGCGCGGATAGCCGCCTCGACGGTCGCCCCCTCTTCCAGCGTCACGCGCTGCAGGTACTGCTTCTCCGGCAACGCATACACCACTTCTACCGCAATCTTATGCGACACTGTAAACCTCTTTGGCGCGGGTGGTGAACGCCTGAACCATGTTCGAGGCCAGCTCTTTAAAGATGCGGCCAAACGCCAGCTCAATCAGCTTATTGGTAAACTCAAAGTCCAGATGGAACTCAATGCGACAGGCGTCAGCGCTCAGGGGCGTAAATTTCCAGCCTCCCATCAGCTTTTTAAACGGACCATCCACCAGATGCATCAAAATACTCTGATTGCTCGTCAGCGTATTACGGGTGGTGAACGTCTTGCTGATCCCCGCTTTGGAGACATCCACCGCCGCCGTCATCTGCGTCGGGCCGGACTCCAGAACGCGGCTCCCGGTGCATCCCGGAATAAACTCTGGATAAGACTGAACATCGTTCACTAACTGATACATTTGTTCCGCGCTGTAAGGCACAAGCGCAGTACGGCTAATCTGAGGCATAGCATTTCCCATGGTCACACAACGGACAAATAATAACATTTATCACCTGTTAAAAAAACGCTAAGCCTCATCTCGTGCTAAGATAGCGCGTTAGACCTCACAGGACGCAATGAGGTGACTTTTTGAAATCAGATTACCGACGGCTTTACGACACTTATGACGAAGAAAAAAGCACATAAACCAGGCTCGGCGACCATTGCGCTCAACAAGCGTGCTCGCCACGAGTATTTCATTGAAGAAGAATTCGAAGCGGGCCTTGCGTTGCAGGGCTGGGAAGTAAAATCGCTGCGCGCCGGAAAAGCCAACATCGGCGATAGCTACGTGATCCTGAAAGATGGCGAAGCCTTCCTGTTCGGTGCGAACTTTACGCCGCTGACCGTCGCCTCCTCACACTACGTGTGCGACCCAACGCGCACCCGTAAGTTGCTGCTGAACAAGCGTGAGCTGGAATCCCTTTACGGGCGCATTAACCGTGAAGGTTTCACCGTGGTCGCCCTGTCGCTGTACTGGAAAAACGCCTGGTGCAAAGTGAAAATTGGCGTCGCGAAAGGTAAAAAACAGCACGACAAACGTACTGACCTGAAAGAGCGCGAGTGGCAGCTCGACAAAGCGCGCATCATGAAAAACGCAGGACGTTGATTCTGCACACTTATTGTACTATTCAATAAGTTAGCGTTCCGGGCTGGTATCCAGGAAGTGAAATCTGGTATACTTAGTTCAACACTATTGGGGCTGATTCTGGATTCGACGGGATTTGCGAAACCCAAGGTGCATGCCGAGGGGCGGTTTGCCTCGTTAAAAGCCGCAAAAAAATAGTCGCAAACGACGAAAACTACGCTTTAGCAGCTTAATAACCTGCTCTGAGCCCTCTCTCCCTAGCTTCCGCTCTTAAGACGGGGATCAAAGAGAGGTCAAACCCAAAAGAGATCGCGTGGAAGCCCTGCCTGGGGTTGAAGCGTTAAAACTAATCAGGCTAGTTCGTTAGTGGC
Organism: Enterobacter sp. WCHEn090032; assembly: GCF_003986875.1. NCBI lineage: Bacteria > Pseudomonadati > Pseudomonadota > Gammaproteobacteria > Enterobacterales > Enterobacteriaceae > Enterobacter > Enterobacter sp. WCHEn090032. The sequence continues at coordinate 164,357 of NZ_RXRN01000007.1, read as the reverse complement.
GTGTCTGTCCGCAGCTGGCGTGCGAATGTAAAGACAAACTAAGCATGTAGTACCGAGGATGTAGAAATTTCGGACGCGGGTTCAACTCCCGCCAGCTCCACCAAAATTCTCCATCAGCGATCACCAGAGTCGACTGATGAAGTCCTGAAAGCCCGCACGGCACAAGCCCTGCGGGCTTTTTTGTGTCTGTCCTTGTCCGAGAACATCCGACTAAATCCGGTGATTATTGGTATACGTTTAGGTATACGGTAGGATGTATACCTAAAAGCGTATACCAATTCATGAAGGAGCGGCCACAGTGGCACGGACAACACGCCCCCTGACCAATACCGAAGTTCTTCGCGCTAGAGCGTTAGAGAAGGATCTAACGCTGCATGATGGCAATGGCCTTTTCCTGATAGTGAAAACTAGTTGAAAAAAGCTCTGGCGCTTTCGTTATCAACGTCCTGCGACAAAACAACGGACAATGATGGGGCTAGGTGCTTTCCCCGCCCTTTCGCTTGCTGATGCCCGAGGGTTAAGAACGGATTACCTTACCTTGTTAGCTAACGGAATTGACCCACAAATTCAGGCCGAAGTTGCAGAGCAACAGCAGCAAATCGCTCTGGACAGTATTTTTCAACGGTCGCTGCTAACTGGTTCCAGCTCAAAAGCAAAAGCGTCACCCCTGATTACGCAAAAGACATTTGGCGTTCACTGGAGAAAGATGTATTCCCTGCCATCGGTGAAATCCCCGTTCAGCAAATCAAAGCCCGAACATTGGTTGAAGCCCTTGAGCCAATCAAAGCTCGTGGAGCGCTTGAGACTGTACGTCGACTGGTGCAGCGTATTAACGAGATAATGATTTATGCGGTAAACACTGGTTTGATTGATGCCAATCCAGCATCCGGTGTTGGGATGGCCTTTGAGAAGCCCAAAAACAAAATATGCCGACATTGCGACCGGAAGAATTGCCGAAGCTTATGCGTTCTTTAATCATGTCAAATCTGTCTGTGCCGACTCGCTGTCTCATTGAATGGCAACTCCTGACGCTTGTGCGTCCTTCTGAGGCCTCCGGTGCTCGGTGGGCAGAGATCGATCTAGATGCAAAGCTCTGGACTATTCCAGCCGAACGGATGAAGGCTAAGCGTGAACACATTGTACCTTTATCTCCTCAGGCATTAGAGATTCTGGCAGTGATGAAGCCAATCAGTGCTCATCGTGAACATGTTTTTCCGAGTCGGAATGATCCAAAGCAACCAATGAATAGCCAAACGGCAAATGCTGCTTTAAAACGAATCGGTTATGGTGGAAAATTGGTGGCACATGGTTTACGTTCAATCGCAAGCACCGCTCTAAATGAAGCGAACTTCAATCCTGATGTGATTGAATCTGCCCTGGCTCACTCCGATAAAAATGAAGTGCGTAGGGCTTATAACCGCTCAACCTACCTAGAGCAAAGGTTAGATCTAATGCACTGGTGGGGTAATGCTGTTTATAAAATTTAGTTGGGAGAGGAAATGTTTAAGAGATTAAGAATAAAAGAATTTAAAGCATGGGAAGACACGCAAGATATTGCTATGGCTCCTATCACTTTATTTTTTGGGGGAAATAGCTCGGGTAAATCAAGCATTGGTCAGCTTTTGATGATGCTTAAACAAACCATCGATTCACCAGATAGAAAAAGCCCCCTGTACTCTGGTGGACCACAAACAGCAGTACAACTTGGTTCATACCATGAGATGGTAAACCAAAGAGATATTTCCAAAAATATATCTTTCGAATACACATGGGCTCTCTCCGATGAATTAAAAGTTAGAGATCCTATCAGCACAAACACGTTCCTAGGTGATGAAATATCTTTTAGCGCATCGGTTTCTTTTAATGCAAACCAACGCCTTGTTGAACTGGCGGGATTTAATTATGATATTTATAAAGAAAGCAAATTAACTTTCTCTGTTGGACTAAATAGAAATGAAAACTCAAAGAATGATTTCAAAACAGAGTTTTCAAATTATAATTTAATAAGGCAGAAAGGTCGAGTATGGTCAATTAAAGAAGCAGTCCGATTCTATGGTTTCCCAGATGAGGTTGTAGCTTATTATCAGAATGCAGACTTTGTACAAGAATTAAATCTTCGCCATGAGCAATTATTCCGTTCTCTTTATTATCTTGGCCCATTAAGAATTAAACCTTCTAGGTTATACCCTTGGTCAGGAATAAGACCTGAAAGCGTTGGCTTTGCTGGTGAAAATACAATTTCCGCCATTCTCTCCGCTAAAGAGCGTAAAATTGGCCTTGGCTATAGAAAAACGGCTAAGCCATTCGAAGAAATTATAGCTCTTAAGTTAAAGGAAATGGGTCTCATTGATGATTTCATCGTAAAGCCTATATCTGAGAATCGCCAAGAGTATGAGGTTAAAGTTTGCACCAAGGGTTCACGGTCTTGGGTGGATTTACCTGATGTCGGATTTGGCATATCTCAAGTATTACCTGTTCTAGTACAGTGTTTTTATGCTCCTAGTGGATCGGTTATACTTATGGAACAACCAGAAATACATCTTCATCCGAAGGCTCAATCCGTTTTAGCCGATGTATTAATTGATGTAATTCGGTCGAAAGAAAATGGTACAGATAGAAACATTCAGTTAATAATTGAAACTCATTCCGAACATTTTCTGAGAAGGTTACAGCGACGAATCGCGGAAAATGAAATCAGCAAAGAAAAAGTATCGGCATATTTTTCAGATTTTATAAAAGACAAACCGACACTAACCCCATTATTAATTGATGACTTTGGGAATATAAAAAACTGGCCTGAGCATTTCTTCGGTGATGAGATGGGTGATATAACTGCACAATCAAAAGCTGCCATGCAAAAAAGGCTCAAGGAGTTGAAAAAAAATGAAAATTCCTAATAATTATATTTTAGATACAAATGTTCCCAAAACTGCCAACTTAGCAGTTGGTGGTGCTGGAGTTACTCTTGAAAACTATGATTGTGTAATGAGTTGCATTAGCCTATTAGAAAAAATAACTAGCACAAAAGACAAAGGACTAGTTCTTGATGCTTCAGACGAAATATTTAATGAATATCGAGGTCAATTAAATCTTGGCGGCTCCCCTGGTCAGGGGGATGCATTTATGAAATGGCTACATGATAATAGATGGAATTTTCCAGATGAAGATAGAGTAAACATAACAAAGCATAATGATACTTATATGGAGTTTCCTGAACACCAAGGCTTGGAAAATTTCGATATTTCAGATCGGAAATTTGTAGCAGTATCCAATGCGCACCCGAAGAAACCTTGCATTTATCAGGCAGTTGATAGTAAATGGTGGGGATGGAAAAACGCATTAGCGGAAGTTGGCATTGAAGTGCATTTTATGGATGAAAATTATATTCAAGCAATTTACCAAAGAAAAATGGGTAATGCAAATGAATGAGATTAGTTTAAAATTCCCAAGCACACCACACTTTTCGATTTCAACGAAAAAGGACGTAAGAAACGATAAAGTTCTTCTTGAAAATTTACAGAAAGAAATATTCAACAAGGAGTTAATTATAGAAGAAAAAATTGATGGCGCTAATTTAGGAATATCTTTCAACTCAGACGCTGATATTATCTTACAAAACAGAGGCGCTATCTTAATGCCCCCATTCACTGGGCAATGGAAGCCTTTAGAGAAATGGATATCATCAAAAAGAGACATTCTATTTGATGTGTTAGGCGATAAGCATATACTTTTTGGCGAGTGGTGTTACGCTAAACATTCAATTCATTACACACACCTCCCGGATTATTTTTTGGCATTTGATATTTACAACAAAGCCTCAGGTAAATTCATTAATTTCGAACAACGAAATGAACTCATTACACTCATGGGCATCGAGACTGTCCCATTGATCAAAAAAGGTTTTTTCTCTTTGGAAGAGTTGCCCAAGTTTATTAAAAAATCTTTTTATAGCGACTCTCTAGCTGAGGGTATCTACGTAAGAGCTTCAAATAATGAAGAAACATTTTTCAGAGCAAAACTCGTTAGGAATGATTTCACTCAAAATATTATTCAACACTGGAGCTCGCGAACTATTACTGCAAATAGTTTGTCATCGCAAAATACATTTTAAGATATTGTTTAATCTCTTTTATCTGCGCGCAATGCTCTCCCCGCCCCGCCTGCCCGCTTAAGGGATCGCTTTTAATGCAGATGCATTAGCGGCCTCAGGGCTCGTCAGTGCTGGCGCTGGTGGGGGATTCAGTGTCGGTAAAACGTATGCAAAACCATGCACCTTATGCATGCATGGCTTTTTTACGGGATAATAGCGGGATTTTCGGGAGTTTTAAGCGGACTACTGCACGGCCAGTTCTGCACGGCGGCGGGGGTAATTCAGGTTCTGTGCAGGCGTGAATTTTTCACGACTATCATCGCGCGAAACCGCGTCAGGTCTGAATCCGATGGCCGTTAAAATGTCATTATCCTGCGCCGAATAATTAATTTTTTCACCGGCGACCAGCCAGAGCTGTAGCGCCTCACGCAGATAGTCGAGTGAGTGCTGCATGGCGCAGCGCTGAACGGCGGAGTGTTGCCCGGAATAATTCATCAGTTCAGGGGCAAGGGCGGCGGCCAGCTCCGCGCCGTGCACCTGCATAAAATCATTTAAACGGTCGCGGATGCTGATGCGCTGCACCTCCTCATGCGAGCGGATGTAGCGACCGGCAGCCTGATTAATTTCCCATTTTTTAACGTCGATAACCGCATTCCGTTATCTGACGGACGGCTTCTTCCTTAAATTCAGGTGTAAATCGTGGGATGCCCATACATTCCTCCTATGCTCAAACTATAGGGCAGGATCGTCTATCAGGGCGGAGTCAGTCCACACGGCTCGCATGTGATCGCTGGCCGCAACCTTAACCACACTGGACAGCCCACTATTGCTTATAACATATTCTCAGCCACCAAAACCGACACGTTGAACTACCTCGTCTCTATTAAAGTTGGAATGCTAAAAATTGTTCTTAGGCGTCGCCAGCAAGTAAAGCATGGAGAAAAACAAGGATCCCCAATATACCGAGTCATATCGATAGGGATCAAAATTAATATGCAAAAAGCCGCTTACAAATTCGTAGCCATTTGCAAAGATGTTTATCTGAATGGATGCAATAGCGATTACAAATATCATATAAGCAATAAATAATGGATATTTATGAAGCCTGTTAACTTTTAACTTCCCCAGATAAAGCAAGAAGAAAACCACAATAGATACAATAAAATAGACCACAGCAGGCCAGATAGGAGGATAAAGCGAAAATTCCAAATCTTGTGGCATAATCAGTTCCCTTTAGTTATCTGGTACATCTGCCAACCTGTAATGCTACTACTGGTCGCGTCCAGAGTGATTGCGGTTTTGGATGCCTCTTGCCAGCCTCTGATATAATCAGATTGGATATTATGAAACAAACTCCATGACTTTTCTCTGGGTGCCAGAACTTTTCTTCCCGCGCCGTATGCTGATAAAGAGAGATCAACTACACCGTAAATTAAATCTGCCTGTTTATTACCATAACCCAGCGTTTTTGCAGCATATCTGTACGCATCTCTCAGGGTTCCTGATTGTTCTTCACGGAAAAGAAGATAGTACCCGTTTTCGTATACATTATTTAACCCATGAGCAATCATCGGAGCTCCGTACGCAGCACACGCCAGCCCCAGTGATCCAACACATAAACTAGCCCCACCATAAACCTGCGCTCCGCCTGCAACAAAGCCAATCTGCTTGAGAGCAATGGTCGTTGTTGTCTGATTTTTTTCGACAATTATAAATACTTTTGCTCGGTTAAACGTAAGCAACTCATCCTGTTCACGGAGGTGTCTTATCTGTTCGTCAAGGATTTGAGTCCCCCCGAGAAAGGTAAGGCAGTGGGATTCAATCTCTCTTTTCAAATGACCAACGAGCTGTTGAACATCAAAAAACAGACCAGATGTACCATAAAATAAATGCCTTAAGGAGATTTGCTCTGTAAGAAGCTCAATTTCTCGCACTTTATACTCAAACTGACTTCTGTCACGGTTATGGTTATACATTAGACCTCCATGTCACTAATGCTTTTCAATAATACATTCGTTCAGACTACAATCAATAGCCCTTTACATATCAGTAGTTTCGACAGTCAGAGCGGGAAATTTTTTATACAAAGCGCACACTGCTACCTCATAAATAATCGCAACCTGCTTTCTGTCCACGCCGTTTGCGAACAAACGTCCCGCCTGCACCCATTGCTCTGGTGTTAACTTCGGTCTCCTGCCAGCTATTCTCCCCCTTTGCCCTGGCCACAGCTAACCCTGCTCGCGTTCTTTCAATTATATTTTCTCTTTCCATCTCAGCCGCAGTACTCAGCATTGTGTATGCGAATCGGTCGATTGAAGTGCTTATTCTTATTCCTTCGGTGATTAAGATAAGTTCAATATTATTAGCCCGAAAATAGCGCAGTAAAGTGGCAAGGTGTAAGAGTGAGCGTCCAGGCCGGTCCAGCTTCCAGCCGATGACGGTGTCGCCTGGCCGCAATGACTTCATCATCTTATCCAGGCCCGGTCGTTTTGATTTTGAACCGGATATTTTATCTTCAAAAATGTGATCGCATTCTAATCGCTTTAGAATCTCTAACTGAAATTCAAGATTTTGGTCAAAAGTTGATACCCTTGCGTACCCGTGTTGCATTTTTTTCAGCCATCTTTTCCTACGAATAAATCAGGTGATGTTATCGTTAAGAACATACGCCTTAACGTTATCCTAATTTTGGGTTCAGACGATGCCACGACAAAAAATGTTGGGAAAAGATGCAAACCAGGTTCCCGGCATGAACAACTTTGCGCGTATTCAGGCTTCAATGGATACCAGAAATTGCCAGACGGCCTTATCATTCAATAGGAGGCGTTGGCACAACTATCGATGGCTTCGTCGGCAGTGCTTGTACTGCATGGGTAACAGGACGTTTGTGGAAGTGATTATGCAACAGGTTAATTCAATATCTCTGGTTATGGTTCGCGAAGCTACCGATGTATCCCAGGCTCAATCTGACGTTGTGCTCAATGGTAAAAGCACCGGCATTCTTGTGCCGGGGAAGGTGCTTGAAGCAGCAGTCCAGGTTAATGGGCAGCGCTACATCCTGTTTCTGACGGATAACATTATTTTCGAGGAATCCCTGACAATTGCCCTTATTGACGTTCATGACGGGCTTAAAGAAATTGTTCATTTAGGAAATGAGTACTCGACAGGAACGTTTGCGGATCTCCAGGTTACTGACAATAGCGTGGATTTCAGGTTTATTGGGGATTATATCTGGATACTGAAAGTGTCCGATTCACCTCGTCTGCGGCTTCCTTTTGTTTCGGATCCCAAAGGTGTTAAACGGGTGTCAGGTCTGAAAAAGTACATAACGATAACTGCCGCACCGGCGTCGGAAAACGTAAGCTGAAGTCACTATTTAACAGAATGAAAAAGCTTTCCGCTGAGCTGGATAAATGCTCCTGAGAAGTATGCAGACTCAGCGACTGATGAAGACCTGAAAGCCCAGAAGATTTCCCGGCGACACTGAAGCATCACCCCATTAAACATTCTTCCTCTCATGCTCAATAAGCCATTCTTTGCGTGAAATTCCCCCTCCGTAACCCGTCATCGCGCCATCTTTTCCAATTATCCTGTGACAAGGGATCACAATCGCAATCCGGTTTGCACCATTAGCAGCAGCGACAGCGCGCACGGCATTTGGCTTATTAAGCCGCAGTGAAATGGCCTGATAGTGTGAGGTCTGTCCATAGGGAACTGCACGCAGTTCTTGCCAGACGGATTGTTGAAAATCACTGCCCGGAGCATCTAAAGAAAGATCAAACTGTCGGCGCGTTCCGGCAAAATACTCGCCAATCTCTTTTACTGCCTGCCGGGTATGGCTGTTTTCTCCGGTGACAATTCTGGCGTTAAATAACCGCTGAATATCGCGAAACTCTGTTTCTAACATCCGGCGATCGGTAAACTCCAGCAGGCACACTCCCCGCTCTGTCGCACAGACAAACATCGGCCCAAGCGTGGTGGTAAACCGGTGAATCACAATCACCTGGGTTGTCTGAGTCGGCGCTGCACCAGTAAGCCGCTTGTAGGTATAACCAAACCCGCTCAGGGATTCATAGCCATTGTCCAGCGCAACGTCCGTCGCCGCGCGTCCGCTTTTCAGCTCCTGCAGGGCAACGTTGACCCGCTGCATTCGCTGGAAAGCCTGAAAAGTGATGCCGTGATGTTGCAGGAACCAGCGTCTTACCCGCTCCGGACTGATGCCATGCTGGCGTAGCTCCGCGTCGGTTACGCGGGATTTAATATCGCGCCTGACAAGCGCAAGCGCCTGTTCAACAAATAATGGCGCACTGTGCGCATTTTCAGCGGGTCGGCAGACCTTACAGGGACGAAAGCCGGCCGCAAGGGCAGATTTGGCATCTTTATAAAACTCAACATTTTCGCGTTTGGGCTTTCGTGCCCGGCATACCGAGATACAGAATACGCCCGTGGTTTTGACGCCAACAAAAAACACGCCAGTATATTCTGAAGCACGTTCAAGTAATGCCTGATACCAGATATCGCATAAATTCTTATCGGTTATTTTCATCACTAAAAAGTCCTTCAAACGTCTGACGGGATCGGATCGCATGCATGATGTCAGACAGCGTTGACTGCATGGCCGAATGAACAAAATTGCCCATTGAAATGCGGCTTACCCCGGCCCGTTTCAGCCTGTCGAATGACGGAAGATCGGGCATGCACATCACATTCAGAGGCAGCCCCGATGCCTGTGCAATGAGGCTGATGTCTTTCTCTGACGTCAGACAGGGAACAAAAAGGCCGTCAGCACCTGCAGCTTTATAGCGCTGACCCCGTGATATTGTCTCCTGCAACGCATCTTTATGCCCGAGCAGGTAAGTATCGGTCCGGATGTTCAGAAACAGGCGACAATTTTCGCTTCTCAGCGCATCACATACTGTGCTCAGAATACGGGAAAAATCAGAGGCATCGTCAAGCTGACGCACCCCGTTTATGACTCTGCTGTCTTCAAGGTTAACGCCTGCTACGCCTGTCTGTGCAAGGCGTCTGAGGTTGGCTGCTATCTCTTCGGCTGAATCCCCATACCCTGCTTCCATGTCAACGCTCAGGGGCAGTTTACTGACAGCCTGGATACGGGTGACCATATAAAATAGCTCATCAAACGGCATTCCCTGCCCGTCTTCATATCCCAGTGTGGACGCGATTGCTGCGCTGGACGTTCCCAGTGCCTGATAACCGGCTTCTTGCGCTGCGACAGCACTGGCAGCATCCCAGACGTTAGCGATAAGAAGGAGATCATGCGGGTTGTGGAGGTCTGCATAGTTCATATTCATATCCTCTCGATAGATTGAAAATGAATCTAAGCATTCCGTCAGAGCGTCACAACCGAAATTCAGACGACCATTTTTTCGCAAACGTCGTCTGAACGCGGGGGCGAACCAGACTGATACCTTTCAGGGTCACGTTCTGGCTTTCAGCATGGCAAGCACCGCCCAACAGGCAGATAAGCAGACGAGGCTCTCCGACATGTTCCCCGGTGAAAGCATGGAGCAGATGGCCCAGTGTTCCGGCGAGCGCAAAGCGCTGCGCCATGAACAAGCGAGCCGCCAGCGAGAAGGGAGTGGATCCGCGAATCAGCCTGAAATGTAAGCCTGAGTTGCTCTGCAAAACTTCTGTGTAACTCGGGTAATGCACTAAGCATACTTTTTCCTGTTCACAAAAAAGACAAAGCATTACAGAATATCGAGTGATTTATATTCAGGCCAGAAATTTTTGAAGGAACAGTCATTTTTCATTAAATGAACAGAGGGCTAATTCGCTCTTATTAAACGCCAGGCTTTATATGTTAATTTGAGGGGAGCCATCCAACAGAAGATCCCAAAGATAAAGAGTACAGCAACACCTGATGAAATGATAATTTCGCGGGAAGCGATATACCGTTATCTTTACAAAAAAACCGACCAATTGACCAGTACTTTATATTGCTCCCCCCATCCCTTTGACCAATATCAACGACACCTCCCCTTCCCCTGTGGAGAATAAAAAATCCACACCACCCAGCGCTACGGATTAGCCGCCCAAACCCGGAAGGAACCTCACCATGTACAGACCCATCGTCGTCATTCTCTTCATTCTCCTGACCCTTGCCGCCCTCATTGAAACAGGCGTTTTATCCTTTGGATAATCCTCAAGAGAAATACCGTTCATCACGGCACATTGATCTCATTACAGTTTTTTCCTAAAGCCACCCCGTTTCGTCTGTGCCATGCTGAATCACGCTCATAACCGATAACGTTAAATGAGGATATTATGAAAAAAACAATTATCGCATTATCTGCCGTTCTGCTGGCTTCTCCAGTATTTGCTGCGACCACACATGCAACTGACGATACCGTCGCGGCGGCGAACGCAAACGCCAACGAGGCGAAGCAAAAACTGCATGAAGAGCAGAACAAAGGTGAAGAGCTGAAGCTGAAGCAGAAACACGCTGCGGAAGGTAAAAGCGAAAGCTTTGGCAGCAAGGTCAGCGAAGATTCCCAGAAAGCCTGGCATAAAACCAAAGAAGGCACCGAGAAAGGGTGGGATGCCACCAAAGAAGGCGCTGAGAAAGGCTGGAACAAAACCAAAGAAGGTGCCAGCGAGCTGGAAAAGAAAGTCACTGAGTAACCCCTCCGAAAGGCCGCCCACGCGGCCTTTTTTATTCCCTGCCGCTTTGCTTCCCAACGTCTACACTACTCACAAGACGCCTCTGATAACGCAAAAAAAGTCGAATAGATCCCGGGGGTGACGCGTTTACTCCCAGCCCCCTGACTGAGATCCTGAGATGCTACGACGCCTGGTGATATTGCTGATTCTGGTTTGTCCGTGGGCGTTGGCTGCCCCGACAAGCTACCTTATCGATACCGAAAACACCGCCATTCGACTTTCGTGGCATGCCTTCGGCGGTATACTTTCCTGGGCGACATTCAGCGGCGTGACGGGTGCCGTGACGCTCAATCCGGATAACGACCTCGACGACCATATCCACGTCACCATACCCGTGGCTACCCTGGTGGCCTCAAACAAGCTGCTCACCTGGCAGCTGAAAAGCGATATGTTTTTTGATGCAGAGCACTACCCGACTATCGAGTTCATCAGCTCCCGGGTGGTCGCCCGGGGCGCCGGGCGGTTCAGGGTGTTCGGCACGCTGACCGTACGCAACCTCGCCCGCCCGGTGATCCTGGAGGCGATAGTGAAAGACCCGCATGCGCTGGCCCTCACGCTGGATGCCACCACCGCGATATCTCGCGCGTCCTACGGGATGGATAAATTTGCGCTGGTCGTTGACGATCGGATTGCCATCACCATTGCGATACAGACGAACACGGTGCCGTCATCTTGAGATCGCGCGCTGCAGCTGTTCCGCGTTTTCCCGCAGGTGAGACGACGGGTTGCGGCCAATCAGGACAAACTGGTAGCCCGCATCCTGCCACCACGCCAGGTTCATACTGTGCCGCTGCTCCTGACGCAGAGAGGCCGTTGTCTTCTCATCGACAGGAGAGATACAGAGCGCCATCGGGCCGTAGTCGGCGTTGATCCACGCAACCTGCGCGATCGAGGTGGTTTCATAGCGCAGCATCCGCACCATTTTCAGCTCTGCTCCCTGCAGGGTAAGCTGCGCCATCTGCAGTTTTATACCGATATCCTGCGCGGCCCGTTCCAGCCCGCGCTGCAGGACCGGCGCTGCGCTGTCCATATCCAGCAGGGTCTCCACGCTGTACAGGGACATATATTGTGCTTCGAGGTCGCGGATATGGGCGTTCTCATCGTCAGGGGCGGAAGCAGGACGCAGCAGATACCCCAGCCCGGAACCCACCAGCAAAAAACTGACCGAGGCGGCAATCAGCGCCCGCCTGCTGACGCCGGGCGGCGTGGTGGCCTGCGGGTCGGGAAGTGCCGCCAGACGCGCCTCCATCTGTGCCAAAGGCGCGTCGTCCAGCAGAGAGGCAAACGCCCCGGCGTAATCCTGGCTGCTTTTCATCAGCTCGGCGGTCCGCCCGGAGAGGCGTTCGTCACGCTTCAGCTGTTCTTCAAACTGCTGCGCGTCGGCGCGACACATCTCGCCATCTATCCATGCCACGATAGCTTCGTCGTTATAGGGCGGTGTAAAACGGTGCGAGTTCAAGAGCGTTTCTCCTTTACCGGAGGCAATACATCGGCGGACCTGGCAAGCGTTGCCCGTGCCGTGGCCAGCCGGCTCATCACGGTACCGACTGGCACCGCCAGGGTGTCCGCCGCCTCCTGGTAGGTAAAGCCTTCGACATAAACCAAAAAAACCGTGTTGCGCTGGGCTTCAGGCAGCGCGTTAACGCGCTGCATCACCTTCAGGTAATGCAGGTGCGTCTCAGCCTGCTCACGCGTGTCCGGTGCCAGAAGCTCGTCGCTGGCGACAAACCCCTGCCCCTGACGGACATGCCGCGCCCGAAGCTCGGAGATCCAGATGGAGTGCAGGATCGCGAACAGCCACCTGTCGATGCGTGTACCCGGCGTATACTGGCTGCTTCTTTCAAGCGCGCGCACGCAGGTGGACTGAACCAGCTCTTCGGCGATATCCCGGTTTCGCGACAACACCAGCCCATAGCGCCAGAGGCGCGGCAGGTGTGCGGCGAGCTGTTGACGAACCTCACGGCTAGCGATGGGTTTTCCCTCCACGAGAAAATCAGGATTCCGGATGTCCGTTAATGGCCGCCTGCAGGTCACGGTACTCCTCGCAGGAGTGGCCACAAATACCGGCAATCACCTTCAGTTGTTCTTTCGCGAGGTCAGGCCGTCCTTTCACCATCCACGCTTCACCGAGGTATTCCCGGGCTTTGGCATAATCCGGGGCGATAGCCAGCGCACGCTGGTAGTAACCAATCCCTTCATCCGTGCGGCCAAGCTTACGGGTGGCATACCCGCGATAGTTCCACGCTTCTGCCGTGTTGCCGTTTTTCAGGGAATCCAGCAGGTTCAGCGCCGCCTGGTACTCTCCTTTTTTCGCGAGATGGTACGCATAGTGGGTTTTGTCCTGGTCGCTGAGGCTGCTGCTCTTGTCCGGCACGCATTTCTGGGTTGAGCTGTCATACACCTGTCCGGACGGACAGTCAGGCGTTTTACTCTCGGTACTATTATCGCCCATGGCCAGCGCCAGCGGAGACAGCAGGGAAAAAATCAGCAGCGGGACAAGACGAAACGAGGTGGTGTTCATATTTAGCTCCTGAGTCAGAAGAGAGTGACGTCAGTAAACGCCCGACTGATGATTTTTATTCATTTTCCGGTTCATTTTTTTACTGTCTTAACATCAGGCTGACGTTATCGCCGCAGTGAAAATGAATCAGGTTATATTCATTTTTGTCTTCTTAATGTTATTCGTTTCGCGTGATAGCAGAAATTCAAGCGGGCATAAGAATATATTTCATTTTTTAAGTGATATAATATATCTTATATCAAAGATGTTACCCTAACTTAAATGCACATTAAGCATGATTAAATAGTACCGTTTTTAATTATTTTCACCCCGCCTCCCTACCAATTATCACACTACATCAAAAAAGAATTTAACAGCGTCTGACATTCAATAAAAAACCTTTAAAAACATAAAGATAGATATGTTGCTTTATAAACACCATGAATACATTAATACACCTTTGATTTTTACCTCGTTATTTCCCAACACTTAAGTTGCAGATTCAGAGTTTTCTGGCTATATCATTTTTATATCCTCGAAAACCAATTCCTCTATTAATTACAGGGTTTTATACGACGAAAAACACGAATTAAAACTGATCGCTTTCATATGTCATTAGATTCGCTCTGATGTTGCCACTCTGAATCCTGGCGGGCATCGTGCGCCCTAAAAATAACGGTGAGTGCTGCTTTATAACAGCCACTCCGCCGGGAGCGCGCTTTACCCTTCACGCAGATGGCTCATCTCGCTCGCCGTTCACGACAACGCTGCTGGAGTCAAAAATAAATGAGCCAAATCTCTGTTATATCGAAACTTACCGGTGTGGAAACCACCACGGAAGGCACTCAGGTAACCCTGAACCATTCCTCTATCGTTGAGCTTAAGGTTGAGCGAGCTAATGTCGCCGATTTCGCCCGCAGCGGTAACGATCTGGTGATCACGCTCCACTCCGGCGAGGTGATTACCCTTAAAAATTTCTACGTCACCGATGCGCAGGGGGCGAGCCAGCTGGTTCTGCAGGACAGTGAAGGGGTGCTGTGGTGGGTCCAGGATCCCGCCGGTGCGGCCACCTATGAATCCATTGCCTCTACTGATGTCCTGCTTGCGGCGTCAGGCAGTGATGCCGGTGGTGCCGCCATCTGGCCATGGGTACTGGGTGGCATTGTCGCCGCGGGCGGCATCGCGGCGGCGGCAAGCACCGGAGGCGGTGGTGGTGGAGGTGACGATGACAACAACTCGAACCCCGGCACGCCGACAAACCCTTCCGATCCGGATACCACGCCGCCGAATGCCCCAACCGGCCTTCAGTTCTCTGCGGACGGTAAAACCGTCACCGGTAGCGCCGAACCTGGCAGCACCATCACGCTGAAAGACGCCAACGGCAACGTGATCGGCACCGGCAAAACCGGCAGCGATGGTAAATTCACCGTCGACCTGGGAACACCGCTGACCAACGGCGAACAGATCACCGCCACCGCAACGGATCCGTCGGGAAATACCAGCCCGGGCACGACGGTAACCGCCCCGGACACCACCGCGCCGGATGCCCCGGATATCCTGATCGTGAACGACGATGCGGGCGCCACGGCTGGCCCGCTGGAAAACGGCCAGCGAACTGATGATGCCCGCCCGACCTTCAGCGGCATCGGCGAGCCCGGCAGCACCATCACCCTTTACGATAATGGCAAGCAGATTGGCACCACCAAAGTAGATGCCAAAGGGAGCTGGAGCTTTACCCCCACCAGCGATCTCGCCAACGGCAGCCACACCATCACCACCACCGCCACCGATGCGGCAGGCAATACCAGCCCGGCATCCGGTGCCGTGAACTTTATCGTGGATACGGTCGCGCCAGGCGCGCCTGTTATCACCAGCGCAACGGACGATGTTGATCCGGTGACCGGATCAATCAGTAACGGCGGCAGCACCAACGATCGGCGACCACAACTCAGCGGCACCGCAGAAGCGGGCTCCACGGTGACCATTTATGATGGCTCTGTCGCCATTGGCACGGCGGTAACCGGCAGCAATGGCATCTGGACCTTCACTCCGCCGGTGGATCTCAGCGAAAGCACGCATCAGCTTACCGCCCGGGCAACGGACGCCGCCGGTAACACCGGTCCGGCGTCCCCGGTCTACACCATTACTGTCGATCTCACCGCGCCTGGCACCCCGACTGCGATTGTGCTGAACGATGATACGGGTCTCATTAAAGGGGCGATTACCTCGGGCCTGTTTACCGATGCCTCTCAACCGATTCTGGCAGGGCGAGGCGAGCCCGGCGGGACCATCTCCCTCTACGATAATGGCGTACTGGTGGGCACAATTAAGGTCCAGCCTGACGGCACCTGGAGCATCAAGCCAGACAGCCCGCTTGCAGAGGGGGCCCACTCGATCACCGTACAGGTCACCGACGCGGCCGGTAACACCAGCGCAATGTCGCAGCCGATCAATTTCATTGTGGATACCACTCCGCCAGCCATGCCTGTCATTGCCCTTAACCCTGAGGGCACGCAGATCACCGGCACCGCCGAGCCTAACAGCACCATTGTGATCACCAACAGCGACGGCGTTGAGATCGGCCGCACGAAGACAGACGGTAACGGTAATTTCGTTGCCACGCTGACGCCTGCGCAAACCAACGGCCAGGAGATCTCTGTCGTGGCCTCCGACGCCGCAGGTAACCAGAGCCCGGCCGCCACCGTCACCGCCACAGACACCACCCCGCCTCAGGCACCTGGCAACCTGCAGGTCTCGGAGGACGGGCAAAGCGTCAGCGGCACGGCGGAAGCTGGCAGTACCGTCACCATTAAAGGGCCGGACGGCACGGTTATCGGCACAACCACCGCCAATGATGATGGCACCTTCAGCACGCCGATCAGCCCGGCCCAGACTAACGGTGAGGTGCTGACCGTCATCGCGACCGACGGCGCCGGCAATGCCAGCCTGCCGAATACGGCCACGGCACCCGATAACACCGCTCCTCTGGCACCGGACAACGTGGTGGTTTCCGGCGATGGCACCACCGTTACCGGGACCGCAGAAGCGGGCAGCACCGTAACCATTCGCCAGGGGGATGTCATTGTCGGCCAGGCCGTTACCGACGACCAGGGCAACTTTAGCGTGACGCTGAATCCGCCAAAAGCCAACGGTGAAGCCCTGACCGCAGATGCAACCGACCCTGCCGGTAATACCGGGCCAACCACGCCGGCTCTCGCGCCGGACATTACCCCGGCGCAAACCCCGGTGATTGTCTCGGTTGTCGATGACGTCCCGGGCACCACGGGCACCATCGCTCAGGGCGGGCTGACCAACGATGCAACGCCAACCATCAGCGGCACCGGCGAGGCGGGCACGCGGATCTATATCTACAGCGGCAGCGATCAAATCGGCACATTTATCATTCCGGATTCCGGTCAGTGGAGCTTTACACCAAGCGTACATCTGCATGAAGGCGGCCATGTGCTGAGTGCGAAAGCCATCGACGCGGCAGGCAACGTCAGTGGGACGTCAAATACCTGGAGTATCACGGTCGACAGCGTCGCCCCTGGCACGCCGGTCATCACGCAGGTGGTGGACAATGTTGAAGGCCGCACCGGTGCGCTTGACGTGGGTGAAACCACCAACGACCCGACCCCGACGCTCAACGGCACCGCCGAACCAGGCGCGACGGTCACCATTCGTCTGGACGGTAACAGCATTGGCACGGCGGTCGCCGACAGCAACGGCGCATGGAGCTTTACCCCCGCCACCCCGATTAACAATGGCTCACATACCTTAACCGTCGTCGCGACCGATGCGGCAGGTAACAGCAGTTCACCTTCCGGCGGCTTTACCTTTACCGTCGATATCACGCCGCCGCCTGCGGCGACCATCGCCACCGTGACCGATAGCGTGGGCGACGTGCAGGGCCCGCTCAGCAGTGGCGATACCACGGATGACACCCTGCCGCAGCTGCAGGGCAGCGCGCCAGCGGGTACCATCATCACCGTCTATGACGGCGATACCCTGCTCGGTACCGCTGACCTCGACGGCAACGGCGGCTGGAGCTTTACACCAACGACTCCGCTCACCGATGGCCCGCATTCGATCACCGTCCATGCCACGGATGTCGCCGGAAACACCACCGTCTCCGATCCGTTCGACCTGGTGGTGGACACCGTCGCCCCTGCCACGCCGGACACCCCGGCCGTCACCGTTAATCCGGATGACACAACGCCAACGCCGCTGAACCCGGGAGAAGTGACCCGCGATACCACCCCAACGCTGAGCGGCACCGGAGAGGCGGGTGATACCGTCGCTATCTATATCGGCGGCGTCAAAGTTGATGAGGTCCCGGTAGGCAGCGACGGCAACTGGAGCTGGACGCCGACGACCCCGCTGGATAACGGCACCTATGACATCACCCTCACCGTCACCAACAAGGATGGCGCGGGCAATGAAAGCGCCCCGTCCCAGCCGGTGACCATCACCATTGATACCGACGCACCGGCCACGCCTGATGCCCCTACCGTGACCGACAGCGTGAGCCAGATAACCGGCCCGGTTGCCGATGGCGAAACCACGAACGATCCGCGTCCGGTACTCAGCGGCACCGGTACGGCAAACGACGTGATTATTATTTATGACAGCATTAATAATCAGCCTGCCACCGAAGTGGGTCGCGTCACCGTAGACAGCAATGGCAACTGGAGCTGGCGTCCTGAGAGCGATATTGACGAGGGAAGCCACCAGTTTACCGCCACGGCGACAGATGAGGCGGGCAACGTTTCGGCCACCTCACCCGGCATTACGATTACCGTTGATACCGTGGCACCGGACGTTCCGGTCATTGGTGCCGTCGGCGGCGGAGCAAATGGCAGTACGATCACGGACGCCACGCCTACCGTTGGCGGAACCGGCGTCAACGGCGAGACGGTGATCGTCTATAACAACGGCGCCGAGGTGGGACGTGTTGACGTAACCAATGGCGAATGGTCCTTCACCCTGCCGGCCCAGACCGACGGTCCGCTGAACATCACCGTGGCGGGCGTTGACGCGGCGGGTAACGTCAGCGCCACCAGCCCGGTCTTTACCGTCACGCTGGATACCGTTGCGCCTGAAATACCGCAGATTAACGCGATCTCAGACAGCCAGTTCGCAAACGGCACGCTTTACACCCGCGACAGCACGCCAACCCTCACCGGTACAGGCGAACCGAACAGTACGGTGATCGTCTCCGTGGACGGCGTACCATCACCTGTAACGGTGACGGTACAGCCGGATGGCAGCTGGAGCTGGACCGCGGGCAGTACGCTGTCGGATACCCCCCACACCTTTACCGTCTCTGCGGTTGACCCGGCGGGTAACGCCTCCGGCAGTTCTGCACCGCTTAGCGTAACGGTGGATACCGTCGCGCCGGCAGACCCGATCAATATCAACGTGGCCGCGCAGGGCACGCCACTGACGGGTACGGCGGAAGAAGGTGCCACCATCACCGTAAAAGACGGTAATGTGGTGATTGGTACCGGTGTCGCCGCCGCTGACGGCAGCTTCTCCATCGCACTCAGCCCGGCCCAGCAGGACGGTAAAACGCTGACCGTGATCGCCACCGATGAGGCAGGCAATGGCAGCCCCGGCGCGAGCTATACCGTTACCGGTACGTTGCCAGGTCTGCCGGATGTACCGATCATCACCGACATCACTGACAATATCGGGGACGTAACGGGCAACGTACTGGGTAAAACCTCGGACGATACCGCCCCGGTCATCAGCGGAACGGCCCCTGCCGGCAGTCTCGTCACGCTCTACCTGGACGGCAGTTTGATCCCGCTGACCACAATTTTGGTGGGGTCAGGCGGCACATGGAGCTATCAGCTGCTCGTACCGCTGAGCGCTGGCGATCACTTCTTTGAAGCGACTACCACGGCCAACTTAATCACCAGTGGCCGTTCCCCGGCCGCCACGGTGACCATCGACCTCACCGCCCCAGACACCCCAACCATAGGCGCGGTGATTGATGATGTCGCGCCGGGCACCGGCCCATTGACCAACGGCCAGGCCACCAACGACAACCAGCCTACCCTTACCGGCACCGGCGCGGTGGGCGATACCATTTCCGTCTACAGCAACGGCGTGCTGCTGGGGACCACGCAGGTTGGCAGCACGGGCACCTGGAGTTACACGACGCCTGTGCTGGCGGAGGGTAATAACGTCCTGACCATCCGCGAGACCGATCCGGCCGGAAACCAGAGCGGAGATTCGACGGGCTTTACCATCGTGGTTGATACCCTCTCCACCACACCGGTGATCACCAGCGTCACCGATAATGTCGGCAACGCCCCCACCACCGTGGTCAGCGGCGATCCGACTAACGACGCGACGCCAACGATTACCGGTACGGCAGATGCGAACAGCGTCGTGACGATCTTCGATGGCGGCACGCAGATTGCCGTGGTCACCGCGGATGGCACCGGCGCATGGTCGTTTACCCCTGAAACCGCCCTCGGTGAAGGGCTGCACAGCTTTACCGCTATCGCCACCGATCCGCAGGGTAACGTCAGCCAGGTCTCCAACACCTGGGGCGTGGTGGTTGACCTGACGGCTCCCGGGGTTCCTGTGCTGGATACCGTCAGCGACAACGCGGCGGGCGGGATTGTCGGGAATCTCACGACCGGCCAGGTCACCAATGACGCTACGCCAACCCTCACCGGGAGAGGTACCGCGGGCAGCACCATCCACATTCTGAACAACGGCGTGGAAATTGGCACCGCCCCGGTAGACAGCAACGGCAACTGGAGCTTTACCCCTAACCCGGCGCTGGGGGATGGCAGCTATAACATCCGCATCAACGCCAGCGATGCCGCCGGTAACGTCTCCGCTAACTCGCCAGTCTTCGTCTTCACGGTCGATACTACGGGCCCTTCCGCGCCGGGGATCACCAGCGTGATTGACGATGTCGGCCCGGTCACCGGTACGCTCACGTCGGGCAACAGCACCAACGACGCGCGTCCAACCTTCAACGGCACGGGCGAAGTCGGTTCCACGGTGCATATCATTGTGGACGGAAGCGAAATTGGCACCGCGGTGGTCAACGCTCAGGGGAACTGGACCTTTACTCCGGGCACCGCGCTCGGCGAGGGGGCACACGCCATCACCTTCAACGCCACCGACGCCGCAGGCAACACGGGCGCCACCACGGCACCGTTTAACCTGACGGTGGACACTGTCGCGCCGTCAGCACCGGTGATCTCCACCGCGGCGGACAATGCCGGCAGCGTGCAGGCCCCGCTCACCTCCGGCCAGAGCACCGATGACACCACGCCAACGCTGACGGGCACGGCGGCGGCCAATGCCACCATTACGATTTACGAGAATGGTCAGCCGGTCGGCACCGCCACGGCGAACGGCAGCGGCGCATGGAGCTTTACGCCGTCCACACCGCTGGCGAATGGCAGCCACACCTGGACCGCCACGGCCACCGATGCGGCGGGCAACGTCAGCCCGGCCTCCTCTGGCTTCACCCTGGTGGTGGATACTACCCCGCCAAACGCGCCGGTTATCAGCCAGGCGATTGACGATGTAGGCAGTATCACCGGCGCACTCAGCTCCGGGCAGACCACCGACGACACCGTGCCGCGCCTTGTCGGAACCAGCGAGCCGTTTGCCACCGTCAATATCTATGAAGGTGCAACGCTTGTGGGAACCGGCACCGCGGATGCCAGCGGAAGCTGGAGTATTCTGCTTAACACCACCCTGGCGACGGGCGCGCACAGCTTCACGGCCCGCGCGACGGATGCGGCAGGCAACACCAGCGTTCCGTCAGCGACCTTCAGCCTGACTATCGACACCACACCGCCTGCGCAGCCTTCGCTGAGCAGCATTGTGGATGACGTCGGTAATGCCGCCACGCCGATCGCCAACGGCGGATTAACCAACGACGCGCAGCCGACCCTGACCGGTACGGCGGAAGCGGGCGCGACGGTGAAAATCTTCGATAACGGCGTGCAGATTGGCAGCGTGACCGCCACCGGCGGGGCGTGGAGCTTTACGCCAACCACACCGCTCGCGAACGGCCAGCACAGCCTGACCTTCACCGCCACGGATGCGGCCGGCAACGCCAGCACCCCCACCACCGGGTATGTGATCAACGTAGATGCCACCGCGCCAGCGGCGCCGGTCATCAGCTCGGTTGTGGATGATGTGGGCAGCATCACCGGACCGATAACCGGCGGCAACCCAACCAACGACGCGCGTCCAACGCTGAACGGTACCGCGGAAGCCAATGCCACCGTGCGCATCTACGACGGTGCTACCCTGGTTGGCACGGTCACCGCTGATGCCAACGGCAACTGGACGCTGCCGCAAACCACCACGCTGGCGGAAGGCTCGCATACCTTTACCGCCACCGCCACGGATGCGGCGGGCAACACCAGCGTGGCCTCGGCCCCTACCACCATTACGGTGGATCTGACCGCGCCTGGCGCACCGGGCAGCCTTGCGGTCATCACCAACGGGACGCACGTGACCGGTACCGCCGAAGCGGGCAGTACCGTCACCATCACCAGCAGCACCGGCACGGTGCTCGGTACCGCAACGGCGGACGGCAGCGGCAACTTTAACGCGACCATCTCCCCGGCACAGACCGACGGTGAATCCCTGCTGGTCTACGCCACCGACAAGGCCGGTAACGCCAGCCTCAGCGCCTCGGTCACCGCGCCTGTTACGCCGATCCCGAACGCACCGGTTATCGCCAGCATCAACGATAACGTGGGCACCGTGACCGGCAATCTGACCAACGGCAAAACCACTGATGACACCACGCCAACCCTGAGCGGGACGGCCCTGGCGGGCTCCACCGTCACGCTGTATAACAACGGCGTGTCAATGGGCACCGTGGTGGCCGACGGTTCGGGCAACTGGAGCTTCACCACTCCGGCGTTAGGTGAAGGCGCTCACGCCTTTACCGCCACCGCGAGTAACAGCGCCGGTACCAGCCCGGTCTCCGGCGCGACCACCGTGATCGTCGATCTCACCGCCCCAACGGCGCCAACGGGCACCTTCAACGCCGACGGCAGCGTGTTGACCGGCAACGCGGAGGCCGGCAGCACCGTCACCATCCGTCTTGCTGACGGCACCACGGTGACCACCACCGCGGGAAGCAACGGGACCTACAGCTACACCTTCCTCAACAAGCAGACGGAAGGCCAGACGCTGCAGATCACCGCCACCGATGCCGCGGGGAATACCTCGCAGCCGGGTTCAGCCCTCGCGCCGGTGGTGCCGCTCTCCGCCAGCAATAACGTCGAAGAGCTGGATCTCAGCACCACCGCCACCGTCACCAACAGCCAGTACAGCGATTACGGCTTCCTGCTGGTGGGTGCGGTGGGCAATGTCCTGACGCTGCTGGGGAATGACACCGCTCAGGTGGACTTCACGGTAGGCAGCGGCGGCAGTGCCGACATCGTGGTGAATGCCAACGCCACCGGCGCCGTGCTCTCTCTGCTCAACACCCTTGAGCTGGTGGTGCAGCGTTTCGATACCGTCAATGGCACCTGGACCACGGTGGTCGATACCGGCCAGCCGCAGTTCGCCGACCTGCTGACACTGGGGGCCACCGGCGTATCGCTGAACCTCACCGGGCTGGCGAACGGTGACTATCGCGTGCTGAGCTATAACACCAACCTGCTGGCCACCGGCTCGTACACCAGCCTCGACGTGGCGGTGAAAGAGACCAGCGCGGGCACCGTCACCGGCGACACCAGCCTGAACGGCAACGTGATCCTCGATACCGACCCCACCGCGGGGAGCGACAACGCCCCGGCAGGCACGACGGTCTCCGCCGTCACCAACGCGCTGGGGGTCACCACCAGCGTGAACGCTGACGGCACGGTCGTACAGGGGCAGTACGGTACGCTGACCATTAACCGCGACGGCAGCTACACCTACAACCTCACCGACACCAGCGCCGCGGTGATAGGCCGCACGGAGAGCTTCACCTACACCATTACCCATAACGGCATCAGCGCGTCGGCAAACCTCGTGCTGTCGCTCGGCGCGGGCAGCGTAACGAACGGCATTGTCGCCGTTGACGATACGGCTTCCCTCACCTTCGACACCAGCGTACACGCCATCGACAACGGTACCTCGTCGCAAAGCGGCTTTACCCTGGTGGGGATCAATCTCGGCAACACGCTCGGGCTGAACCTGCTGGACGACATGACCAACCCGATCATCTACAACGTGGAGGAAGGCACCACCCGCACCATGACCATCCAGGCCTCCGTCGGCGGCGTGGCGCTGGCGTCGGTGTTCGATCTGTACGTCTATAAGTTCAACAACGCCACCCAGACCTTCGAGCAGGTTCGCGTTGAGTCGGGCTGGCTGCGCGCCCCGCTGCTGGGCGGCACGTCACCACAGCTGACGCTGAACCTGCCTGCCGGGGAGTATCTGTTCCTGCTCAATACCGCGGCGGGGATCACCGCGCTGACGGGCTATACGCTGAGCGTTCTGCAGGATCATGTCTACAGCGTGGCGAGTATCAGCGAGACAACCACGGGCGACGTGCTGACCAATGACCCGGTTCCGGCAGGAACGGTGGTCTCGGAAGTGAACGGCGTGGCGGTCAACAGCAGTGGCACCACCACCATTCAGGGGGAATACGGCACGCTGACCATCGATTCGTCCGGCCAGTACACCTATACCCTGAAGAGCGGCATGGGCGCGGACCATATCAGCACCCCGGATACGTTTGTCTACACCATCACTGCGCCAGACGGGTCGAAGGATACGGCGACGCTTAACATCACTCCAACCGCGCGGGCGATGGATGCGGTTAACGACGTCAGTGCCGCAATGGACGTGACCTCGGTACACCACACGTCGACCTACTCCGATACCACCGTGGGCAGCGCCCAGTGGACGACGGCGCTGTTCTCGTCCACCCAGGGCAGCGGAAGCGGCACCTTTGTGGTGGATCCAAACACCGCGCTGCATAACGCGTCGCTGCACTTTAGCGTCTCCTCGCTGCTGGCGCTGGGCGGTCTGACGGTGAACTGGGCAATCAGCGACGCCAACGGGGTGATCCGTAACGGCTCCTTCAGCGGCGGTTCGCTGCTCGGCGGCAGTATCGACGTTCCGCTGACCGGGCTGGACCTGAGCGCCGGGACCTATACGCTGAGCTATACCGGCAGCGTACCGGGGCTGAGCGTGGGCACCATCACCATTACCCCGAGCGTCAACGGCACCACCTACTCGCTGACCCAGTTCGATTCAACCAGTGGCCATACGGTTGACGGCAACATCTTCGACGGCACGGATTCCGCCGGGGCGATGGATCAGCTGCACTCGGTGGACACCCGCGTAAGCATTACCGGGTACAACGGCGTGACCACCACGCTGGATCCGTATACCGGCAGCACCACGGTGAACGTGGTGGGCCATTACGGCACGCTGGCGATTGGCGCGGACGGCCACTACACCTACACCCTCAATACCGGGGTGTCGCTCTCATCCATCACCTCGAAGGAGACCTTCAACTACACCCTGACCGATGCCAACGGGAAAACGGACAGCGCCACGCTGACCATCAATATGGCGCCGCAGTTCATCAGCTCTGAACATAACGACGTCATAACCGGTACGGCCTACGGCGATACGCTGATTTACCAGGTGCTGAACAGCACCGCAGGCAACGCCACGGCGGGGAACAGCACCGGCGATCACTGGACCAACTTCTCGCTGGCGCAGGGGGATAAAATCGACATCGGCGATCTGCTGGTGGGCTGGAACGGTAGTGCCTCAACGCTCGGTAATTATCTCCATGTTACTAATAGTAATGGCAATACCGTGATCTCCATCGACCGCGATGGGACAGGAACCACCTACGCTAATAGTGCACTCGTTACGCTTGATGGCGTTCAGACCACCTACGACGAGTTAGTCAACCAGCACCACATCGTTACCTGATAGCACCTGTAGTACCTGACCCGGGCGCACAGCGCCCGGGCATAAACAATAAAGCTGTACTTATTTTATTAGGGACATGACATGGGAATGAAGATGCCTTACTGGTGGCTTTCGTGCTGCCTGATCTCTGTACCCGCTCTCTGCGCGAACCCGGCGGCAACGATCAATACCGGACAACTTCGCGAAACGCAGGAACTCCCCTCACTGAATGGCCGCGTGGCGCCTGTCGCGGGCAATGCCGCCCCCGGCACGCTGCAGCTGAGCGACGCCGTTAACCGCGCCGTGACCTGGCACCCGGCGATTAGCGAAGCGGTGGGAAAACTCTACCAGCAGAGCGAAGAGGTGGACGTCGCGAAATCAAAATACTATCCACAGATTAATGCCGGAATGGACAACGGCTACAGCCATGACGGCGACGATAACGGCTTTACCCCATCGCTGGTTCTTTCTCTCTCCCAGATGCTGTATGACTTCGGCAAAGTGGCAAGCCAGGTGCGTGCCGAAAGCGCCGGAGTGGCCCAGCAGCAGGCGAACGTGCTGGTGAGCATCGACACCATCGCCCATGATACCGCCATCGCCATGGTGCAGGTGCAAACCTGGCAACAGATGGTCGACACCGCCAAAGAGCAGCTCGACGCCCTCTCCTCGATTGGCAAGCTGACCCGCCAGCGTAACGACGAAGGGGCGACTTCGCTTTCTGACGTGGTACAGACCGATGCCCGCATCGAAGGGGCCCGCGCCCAGCTGATGCAGTACCAGGCCAGTCTGGACAGCGCCCGCGCCACGCTGATGAGTTTTCTCGGCTGGAATTCACTGAACGAGGTAGGAAATGATTTTCCGCAAAAGCTGGCCCGCAGCTGCGACGTCGCCGAGCCGGACGATCGTCTGGTGCCAGCGGTGTTAGCGGCATGGGCGCAGGCGAACGTCGCCCAGGCCAACCTTGACTATGCCGACGCGCAGATGACGCCCACCGTCTCGCTGGAGCCGGAGGTGCGCCATTACCTCAACGACCGCTACGCGGGAAACGAAACGCGGGATCGCACCCAGTACTCCGCGTGGGTGAAAGTGCAGATGCCGCTCTATCAGGGCGGCGGCCTCACCGCCCGGCGTAACGCCGCCGGACACGCGGTGGAAGCGGCGCAGTCCACCATCCAGCGCACCCGGCTTGAGGTACGCCAGAAGCTGCTGGAGGCGCGCAGCCAGGTGATGAGCCTGCTCAGTACCCTGCAGATTCAGGGCCGCCAGGAGGCGCTCAGCGCCCGCACCCGCGAGCTGTACCAGCAGCAGTATCTTGACCTGGGCTCACGCCCGCTGCTCGACGTGCTCAACGCCGAGCAGGAGGTCTATCAGGCACGTTTCACCCAGCAGCAGACCCTCGGCCAGCTGCACCAGCTGCAGCTCAACTGCCTCTACAACACCGGGCAGCTGCGTCATGCGTTTGACCTTGATAACCGCACCATCCAGACCGTGGAGATCCAGCCATGAAGCAGCGTGAGATTCCGCAAGGTGAAAACATGACGGATGAGGCTCTGGTCCAGTGGGCGCAGGCTTTTGGCTTTGTCGCCACGCGCTACCGCGTTGCCTGCTCCCCAGGCGCCCTGCTGGCGGGCGCGCCGTGGCTAAAAGGCAAACCGATGGTACCCGCTCTGACTCAGCTTGCCCGTGAGGCGGGGCTGTCGTTTCAGCTGCTCACAGCCGATAAGGCGTCGCTCAACAGCTGGCGTCTGCCGGTAGTCGTGGCGCTGAACGACGGCAGGATCGGGGTGATCGAACACTTCGACGGCGACGATACGCTGGAGGTCAGCTTTTTCGACGACCAGACCTACACCAACCGGCTGTCGATGACGGGGATGTTGCCCGCCATCCGTCACGTTATCGCTCTCAGGCCGCTGGCGGCGCTGAAGGACAGCCGGGTGGACGCCTATATCTCGAAATACCGGCCGGACTGGCTCTACCGGCTGGTAATGCGCGACCTGCGCCCCTACAGCTGGGTGATGCTCGCCGCGCTGTTTATCAACGTGCTGTCGCTTTCGGGGATTGTCTTTTCCATGCAGGTATACGACCGGGTGATCCCCGCCCAGTCCTATCCGACGCTCTACGTCCTGACCATCGGGGTACTCATTGCCACCCTGTTTGGCTTCGTGCTGCGCGTGGCGCGCGGGCACATTATGGATCTGCTGGGCAAACGCTCGGATCTGCGCGTCTCGGACCGCGTATTCGGTCACGCCCTGCGGCTGCGCAACAGCGCGATTCCGCGCTCCACCGGCAGCTTTATCTCACAGCTGCGCGAGCTGGAGCAGATCCGCGAGATGGTGACCTCCTCCACCATCTCCACCATTGTCGATCTGCCCTTCTTCCTGCTGTTTGTTGTCGTGCTGGCGATCATCGCCCCGCAGCTGGCGTGGATCGCGCCGGTTGCCGCGGTGATCATGGTTTTGCCCGGCCTGCTGCTGCAGAAGAAGCTGGCGGCGCTGGCGAAGCAGTCGGCACATGAATCGACCCTGCGCAATGCGGTGCTGGTGGAGAGCGTGCAGGGGCTGGAGGACATCAAGCTGATGCAGGCGGAAAACCGCTTTTTGCAGCAGTGGAACAGCTATATCCAGATCACCGCGGAATCCGGCCTGCGCACCCGCGAGCTGACGCAGAACCTGATCAGCTGGGGGATGACTATCCAGAGCCTGGTTTACGCCGCCGTGATCGTGGTCGGCGCGCCGATGGTGATCGACGGCACCCTGACCACCGGTTCGGTGGTGGCCGCCTCAATGCTGGCCTCTCGGATGATTGCCCCCATGGCGACGCTATGCGGCGTGCTGGCCCGCTGGCAGCAGGTCAAAGCGGCAAAAGAGGGGCTGGACAGTATCATGCAGCTTCCCACCGAGAACCAGCGCGAAGAGACGCCGATCCGTCAGGATGTGCTGCGCGGGCACTATCTCTTTGAACAGGCGCAGTTCCGCTATCATCCGGAGGATCCGCGCATGGCGCTACGCATCAACCGTCTGGAGATCAAACCGGGCGAAAAAGTGGCGATCCTCGGTCGCAACGGCGCCGGGAAATCGACCCTGCTGCAAGCGATGGCGGGCGGAATGGATCTGGCGGCCGGCGAACTGCGACTCGACAACTTCAGCCTGCCGCATCTCGACGTCGCCGACGTGCGGCGCAACGTCGGCTTTATGACCCAGAACGCGCGGCTGTTTTACGGCACCCTGCGTGAAAACATCACCCTCGGCATGCCGCGCGCCACCGACGAAGAGATTTTCGAGGCGCTGGAGCTGACCGGCGCGGCGGGCTTTGTGCAGAAGCTGCCGAAGGGTCTCGACTACCCGATCATGGAAAACGGCGTGGGACTCTCCGGCGGGCAGCGCCAGTCGATTCTGCTGGCGCGCATGCTGCTGCGCGATCCGAATATCGTGCTGATGGATGAACCCACCGCGTCGCTGGACGAGCACACCGAGCGGGAGTTTATCCAGCGGCTGGGCGACTGGCTCGGCAACCGCACCCTGATCGTCGCCACCCATCGCGTACCGGTGCTGGAGCTGGTCGAGCGGGTGGTCGTGCTCAAGGATGGCATGCTGGTGATGGATGCCCCGAAAGCGCAGGCGCTGAACAACAGTCGCATGCAACAACAGCAGGCAGCCGCCGCAAGGGAGTGGAAAAATGAAAATCAGTCAGCGTGACGTTGCGGCAATGGACGATCTGGATAACGCCCTCGACTCCGAAAGCGGGTACACCGGCGCGCGTCGGATCGTGATCTTTTCGTTGCTGATGTTTGTGGTGCTGGGGGTCTGGGCGTGGTTTGGCGTGCTGGACGAGGTATCCACCGGCTCCGGGAAGGTGATCCCCAGCTCCCGCGAGCAGGTATTACAGTCGCTGGACGGCGGGATCCTCACCGAGCTGAACGTCCACGAGGGCGATCAGGTGCAGGCCGGGCAGGTGCTGGCGCGCCTTGATCCTACCCGTTCCGAGTCGAACGTCGGCGAAAGCGCGGCACGCTACCGCGCGTCTCTGGCTTCCAGCGCCCGCCTGTACGCCGAAGTGAACGATCTGCCGCTGAAGTTCCCCCCTTCGCTGGCGAAATGGCCGGATCTGATTGCCGACGAAACGCGGCTCTTCAACTCGCGGCGTGCGCAGCTGGAGGATACTCAGCGGGAGCTGCGCGCCGCGCTCGATCTCGCCAATAAAGAGCTGGCCATCACCCAGCGGCTGGTGAAAACCGGTGCCGCCAGCCACGTGGAGGTGCTGCGCCTGCAGCGGCAGAAAAGTGATCTGGAGCTGAAGCTCACCGACGTGCGTTCGCAGTATTACGTGCAGGCGCGCG
Organism: Enterobacter sp. WCHEn090032; assembly: GCF_003986875.1. NCBI lineage: Bacteria > Pseudomonadati > Pseudomonadota > Gammaproteobacteria > Enterobacterales > Enterobacteriaceae > Enterobacter > Enterobacter sp. WCHEn090032. Next base: position 134,822 of record NZ_RXRN01000007.1, on the reverse strand, counting down.
AGGCGCTTTCCAAAGCCAATGCGGAAGTCGATATGGTCGCGGCGGTTCTGAAAGGTCGTCAGGATTCCGTCACGCGGCTGACGGTGAAATCCCCGGTGCGCGGGATCGTGAAAAACATCAAGGTCACCACCATCGGCGGCGTGATCCCGCCCAACGGCGAGCTGATGGAGATTGTGCCGGTGGACGACCATCTGCTGATCGAAACCCGCCTCTCGCCGCGGGACATCGCGTTTATCCATCCAAACCAGGAAGCGCTGGTGAAGATCACGGCCTACGACTACGCCATTTACGGCGGGCTGCACGGCGTGGTCGAGACCATTTCCCCGGACACCATCCAGGACGAAGCCAAGCCGGAGGTGTTCTATTACCGGGTGTTTATCCGCACCAGCCAGGATTATCTGGTGAATAAGGCGGGCAGGCGCTTCTCGATTGTGCCTGGAATGATTGCGACGGTGGATATCAAGACTGGTGAGAAAACGGTGCTGGATTACATGATTAAACCGTTTAACCGGGCGAAAGAGGCGCTGAGGGAGCGGTGATGAAATTGTGTTGTTGGGCTTGTTTATTTAATGCCAGCAAGCCCACAACTCCCTGAATAAGACATAACGCGATCTGAATTCTTGCATTAGCTATGTAATTTCAACCATGTGCAAAGAATGTTGTCATCTGTTTTTATTTGCCCTTCGTCAACTTGTTTATTTACCCCCGCTTTTTTATTTGCTTTGACATTCCATGCAGGATGTAATGCAGAAAGCATCGATTCATACATATGCTTATAACGCGTAAAAGCTTCCTCCGGGGATTGAAGATGAGGGAGAATTGCAACAGTATAAAACATAGCATTAATTGTTGCCCGGAGATAGTGTTCCAAATTTGCCGTTAAGAGCTCGATATAGGGGCTTGAACCAGCATTATGAACAATGGCATTTCGCAAAATGTATAGCCGATGAATATGAAGCGTCACTTTTTCTGAATGTTTGATTAACTTATCAGCCATTGTTCTGTGATCGCTACAAAGAGAAGATAATTTTTTGAACATAAATCTTGCATAGGGGTATGGTGCAAAAGATGAATCGATTTGTTGAACTACAGCAGGATCTTTCAAAAAATCATATAGAGACCCTAAGTCAACCGTACTAAAATCAATATTATTATTCTGAGCATCAACAATGTCTCCTTTTAAATATCTTAACATACCTCGCAATGCAAACAATTGTTTTACTATGTAGTCTAATCCCATACAAGGAACGACAGAATAAATGACATGCTCATCGTGAGCTAATTCATTTTGCGAAACACCCAGCGTTAATGACTCCAGGGCAGACCAAAAAGACGTAAACCGACTTTCTTTTGATTTATTACTAACCCCACTACGCATAAAATGAAAAGCAGAACTTATCTTTTTTACTGATTCTGGTGATGCATTCGTATATAACGTACTCATGCATTTAATAAAATGAGAAAATTCGCTAATGGTCAATCTATCACTATTAACATTAATCTCATTATCGAAGGTAGCGATATTCACCTCACTGCCATCTTCAAGTATTACAGTGAATGCATTATGTGCATTTACTACGCTTTTACCAAGCATATAGGTAATAACATCGAGCGATTCCATAAGCAAAGCATCAGCCATATTTCTTGCAGCTAATACAGATATGGCATTAGTAACAATCTCAATATGAGTTGCCTTTCTATTTTTAGCCGTTAGGAAGGGCATAAACTTACATTCATTAAATATTAGCGGCGGTGAATCAGCAATGAGCATTTCATAAAGACGATCATTTTCGACAGTCAATTTCACAATATATTTTTTTATCGGTGACAGGATTTTTTCTTTCCAGGAATTAATTCTGGTATTAAAATCGACTCCATCACGTCCTAATAGCGTCCTTTGATAAATTAAGTAACACTCAGAAAGAGGCATCCCAAGAGTCAAAAGCATACTAATCATTGAGTTACAAAGATTAGCAATTTTTTCATATTCAGTATCCGTTGGAGGACTGACAGATGATAACGCGTCCTCCGTTAATTCTACTGCAATTGGAATATAATTAATTTGCAGCTTATTTTCTAATTGCTTAAAAAAGCTCTCCATCAAACGAATCTTTTTTTCGATTACACTTTGGCCAGAATCCTTTAACTGCTCCCTTGTGCCTAACAGAACTTTTATTTCATTGACAACATTTTTGAAAACAGGCGCTTGCAGAACAACATCGACCTCAAGATGTTCAAGAAGCTCTTCTGCAGCCCGAGAGCGTTTTTCAGCGCCGCTGAACTTATGCCCTAAACTATACAAAAATTTTATTTCATTCAGCGCATTGAGCACATTATTGAAACTGACCCGATCAGTATCTATGCTGTCTTTATGGGATAAGTTGCCCCAACACTCGATAAAAAAGATTTGCTGTGGTGTCAATCCTTGACGTTCAAGGCGAGTATCGATTCTCATAAGAGTTGCATCTCATTTTTATTTTGTTATAATTCTAAACCATCATAACGCATTAACATCCGCCGCCGAACACAAAAAGCGACGGATTATGAAAAAAACGGCCCTCACCTTTCGCCTGTGGTTACGTCCCGGATTGGTTTTGGGCCAGACCTTCTGAGAGAGACCACCTTAGGGTGGTCTTTTTTATGGATTGATTTTACATATCTTTTTGGTTTCAGGTACAACTTCTCTAACTCTATGCTATTTCCTGAAGCCGCCTCGCAGGATTTGATTTCTCCTGTATAACCCTCTTCTTTTTATGGCTAACCGGGCGTATGTTCTTCCCACGCCAGCAAAATCTGGCGTCGGGATTGGCATCCCGGTTAAACTTAATGGCGGCGTAAGCGCTTGTTGCGCCGTGCGTCTGGCTACATTCCAATGGTGGGCTGGACGGGGGCGTCGCAAGACGCGCCGGTGTCCATTAAGGCCGGTAATGCCAACTCCGTTCAGTCCTGCCACCCGGGAAATTGGCATTTCTCTGGCAGTGTCTTAATCACTTAATGGAAACTGTCATATGACCACCAGCAACGCACTTTTCACAACCCCTTTCGACCGCAATACCGACTTCACCGAACTTGCCGACAACTGCCAACGCTATTGCGAAGCGCTGGTGGAAGAGACCGATCCTGCAAGAAAAATAGCGCTCTGCGGTCGTCTTGCCTCAACTCTCGCCCTGCTCCGCCCGATGCTGCTGGAGCCAATCCCTGAGCACTTAGAGGAACGTCTTACCGTCGATGTGTTTCCTGAACCTGCATTCCACGCCGAGTCCGATCAACTCTGCCGCTACTGTGAGGAAATTACACAACTGCTGATAGCAGGCGTGCTCTCACCTGAATCCGCCCGCGTGATGGGGGATTTACTCTTTGAGCTGACGGGCTACTTTGCCGACCAGCTCACCGCCCCGCGCTGGCTGAGAACGGAGGCTGGCGTCGCGTTGCTGGGTTGAGTCTGGATTGCCGGGTGACGGCTTCGCCTTACCCGGCCTACATTCCCGTAGGCCCGTGCAAGCGTAGCGCCACCGGGCAACATGTATGAAGCATTGAATCCTCCGTTGAAAGGCTATTTTTCAATCCGGGTCAACAAACAATACAGGCTCGTTTTTCGCTGGACTGCGGGTAAAGCAGACGATCTCTACCTCTCTCCACACAAATACACGCAACACAAGTGAGGCATCATCTATGACACTTCAGCAGGCACTCCGCAAACCCACCACGCCGGGCGACGTGTTGCAGTACGAGTACCTTGAACCGCTCAATCTTAAAATCAGCGATCTGGCGGAGATGCTTAATGTCCACCGCAATTCCATCAGCGCATTGGTCAATAACAATCGCAAGCTTACTGCCGATATGGCAATAAAACTGGCAAAAGCCTTTGATACCACTATTGAATTTTGGCTGAATTTACAACTGAACGTCGATATCCGGGAAGCGCAATCTCATTCCAGGACGCGGGAGGAATTAAGCCGTATAAAGACCGTTGCAGAAGTCATGGCTAAAAGGAAATCTGGTCAGCCGGATGTCGCCTGATCCAGCCACGCGCATTACCTTCGCCCAAAAGGGACGTCTTTAACCGCCCACTGTCCCGGCGTTTTACCGGTCCATGCTCTGAAAACCTCAATAAATGCGCTGACGCTGCTGTAACCGCACGACAGCGCGATCCACCCCACCGGTTTTCCCGCCGCGAGCCACTCCATTGCCTGCATAACGCGCGCCAGCTGCCGCCAGTTGACGAAGTTCATGCCGGTCCCGGCGCGAAACCGACGGTTGAATGTACGCACGCTCATCCCCGCCTGGCGCGCATGGTCCTCAACCGTCTGGTTATCATCGACGAACTGCAGCAGATGCCTGACCACGTGCTTCAGGCGCGGATCTGTCGGTACAGGCAGGTAATAACGGACCTGTGGCGCCAGGGCAAGTTCATCCAGCAGCAGAGCGAGCTTTCGCGGATCGCCTTCACTTCCTCCCACGCTTACACGCGAAAAGAGCGCATGCGTGAGATCGTCGGGTTCGAAAAGCGCAGGCGCACCGGGAAGCGCAGCACACTGCTCAGGATCGAGGTAGATCGCGCAGCCTTCAACGGCGCTTTCCGCAAAGGCGGCGTGCTGCTGGCCGGGCGGGACCCAGCCGATATGTTTTGCCGGTACCACCGCGCGCCCCTGCTGCGTCTCAATCACCAGCAGCCCTGTTTGAATGCGCCAGAGCTGGCCGGGATGATGACTGTGCCACGGAGTACGATAGCCGCCGGGATGACTGAGTATCTCAGTGCTGAACATCGCATTTGACCGAAAATCGTTATTCATCGACGTATTACAGAAACTGCGCCTTCCTCTGTCAAGGATAATGGTGGCTCACCCACACAAGGAGTCATCATGCGTATTATCACATCCCTGCTCGACCCTGCAGAAAACAGCGCACAGCGCGAGAACATGGCCTGCCTGCTGACGGGTCTGTTTAAAGGCGAAATCGATCCGGCAGAGGTATTCACTGCCGACTACCAGCAGTTCACAGACGGCCATACGCTTGATTATCAGGGTTTTGTGCAGCACCTGAACCACGTTCGCGCGCAGATCCGCGAGATCGCATTCACCGTGGAGGAGATAAGCTGCCAGAACCACCTTCTGGCAGACCGGCATATCGTAACGGTGACCTATCCGGAGGGTCATCAGGCCGTACTGGAGGTGTACATGTTTGCGGCGCTGCGTGAAGGAAAAATCTGGCGGATCCATGAGGTCACGCGAGCCCTCAGCGGCAATGCATCAGACCGCGCACTGGCTCACGCGACACAGTAACGCTACTCCGCCGGGTTCAGGGCGACGCTGTTATACACCCCGACATAGCGCACAAACTTGCCGATAAATACGCCCGCAAAGACGCCGCCGGAGACAATTGCCAGCGCGCTCATCGCGGGCTGCTGCAGGGTCTGGGGAGAGATGGCGCTGATAACACCCAGCACATATTTCACCCCAAACGCCAGCATCATAAACGGCAGCGCCGTGTAATCAGCCTGACGGAACAGGGTGCGCGGCGCATCCGTACGCGTGACAACCGTCCGCTTAATCAGGACATACCCCAGCGCCGCGCCGATAACTATCCCTGCGAACCACAGTGCTACCGTCACAAAGGTCAGCTGGCGATAGACCACCAGATCGTAGATATCCCAGACAAGAAAGATCCCTGGAATGATGGAGAGCCGCTCCAGGGTCACGGTTGCGGGCTTGCGGGCTTTTATGCCGCGAGAGAGAAGGAAGAGAAACAGCACCCACACCCAGACGGGGGTGTGCGTCACAACACCGATCAGAAATTCAAACATGGAGATCACCATGAACGATCGCGGCTTTGCCGCCCTGAACGCCTGTTGCGCATAACGGCAGAACCACCGTTATGCGCAGGTCTTTTACAACGATTTTTTCAGGCGACGAACCGCCTCTTTCAGATCTTCATCCGTTGGCGTGACAAACGACATACGCAGCGTTGAAGGGTCTGGCTCATTGCAGTAGAAAAATTCGCCCGGTACAAAGACTACGCCATTACTTAACGTTTTTTCCAGCCAGCGGGTGGTGTTCATGCCGTTGTTCATTTTCGCCCACAGGAACATGCCGCCCTTTGGCTTGTGGAACGACATCACATCGCCCAGCTCCGCCTCCAGTTCCGTCGCGAAGGTCTGGAATTTCTGACGATAGGCCTCACGGATCATTTTAATCTGATCCGGCAGACGGCCGGTTTTCAGGTATTCGTAGGTCATCAGCTGCGACAGGGTGCTGGTATGCAGGTCAGTGGTTTGCTTCAGATTTACCACCGCGCGCTTTAGCCACTCCGGCACCAGCACCCAGCCTACACGCGTGCCCGGCGCGAGAATTTTAGAGAAGGTGGAGGTATACACCACGTTCTCTTCGTTACCGATAGCTTTGGCATGGGCAAGTAACGGACGGAAGAGCTCATCGGTGTAGTTAATTTCGCTGTACGGATCGTCTTCGATGATCACGAAGTCATGGCGCTTCGAGAGTTCCACCAGCTTTTTACGACGCGCTTCAGAAAGCGTAACCCCGCCAGGGTTGCCGAAGGTCGGCACAATATAAACCGCTTTAATGGCTTTTTTGGCCACCAGCGCTTCGAGTTCGTCGACGATCATGCCGTCGCCATCAGTGCCTACGGATTCAAAACTCGCCTGCGCCAGGCCGAACACCTGCAGGGCAGCGAGATAGGTTGGGCGCTCGACAACGACGGTATCGCCGGGGTTAATCAACGCCCGCGCCAGCACGTCCAGGGACTGCTGCGAACCGGATGTCACTACCACGTCATCAGCTTTGCAGGCAATGCCGCGCCCTTCACAGATGCGCTGAATTTCTTCGCGCAGCCCCGGCACGCCTTCGGTCAGACCGTACTGAAAGGCTTCGCCAAAATGCTGTGAGAGTACGGCATCCGCGGCCATTTTCAGGCCTTCGTGATCGAATAAGGCCGGGTTAGGGATCCCCCCGCCCAGCGATATAACGCCTGCCATTTTGCTATGTTTTAATAATTCACGGATGGCAGATGATTGCAGGCCCTGCGCGCTGCTGGCGAGTTTATTCACTGACATTGTTTGCTTACCTTCTTTTTTTATAGTGTGCCCAATCTTAGCAGAATATGAGCGATAAATTCCGTAAGCTTAGGCAGCGGGCGTAAATCCTGGCGCCACAGCAGATGGACCGGCCTCGGCTGCGGGATGTAATTTTCCAGCACCCGTACCAGCCTGCCGCTTGCCAGCTCTTCCGCCACCAGCACTTCCGGCTGCAGCAACAGCCCCGCTCCGGCGCGTGCCGCCATCCGCAGCCCGTAACCGTCGTTGCATCTTAATACCGCATCCCGCTTCCAGCGCACCTCCCCTTCGACCCCCGGTAGCCGCCACTCGTTGCGCTCAGTCCATACGCTGTGGGAGAGGCAAAGGTGATTCACCAGGTCGGCGGGCGTTTGCGGCGTGCCGTAGCGCGCCAGATAGTCCGGCGCGGCGCAAATCACCATCCGGTATGGGCAGAGATATTTCGCCACCAGATCGTCGTGATGAATATCGCCAATGCGAATGGCCAGATCGACACCCTCCTCCACCAGATCCACCATCCGGTTGGTCAGGTCCAGCTCCACGCGTACGTCCGGGTAGCGCTGCAAAAACGTTGCGGTCAGCGGAGCAATAACACAGCCCCCAAACGAGGTAGGTGCCGTCACGCGCAACGTACCGGCCGGTGCGGCGCGCAGACGCTCCACCGCGCTTTCGGCAATCGATACCTGCTCCAGCACCCGCTTTGCTTCGTCATAATAGACCCGTCCGGCGTCGGTCAGACTTTGCCGCCGCGTATTACGCTCCAGCAGACGGGTGCCGAGCTGCGATTCCAGCAATGCAATGTACTTCCCCACCATCACTGACGACATCTCCAGCCGGGATGCGGCACCGGTAAAACTGCCGCTTTCCACGACCGCGATGAAGGTCTCCATGCCGCGAAGCTTATCCATATTCCAAACCTCTGGTTAGCAATCTTCTAACTTTAGCCCAGTTTATCCGGTTTTTAATTTATTAAAGAATGGAGGCTCACAACAGAAGGAGTCGGCTATGAAAATCGTCATTATTGGTGCCAGCGGTACAGTGGGTCGTGCGGTAAGTGAAGAGCTGAGTCGTCGCCACGAGGTGATCCGCGTGGGCCGCACGCAGGGTGACTACCAGGTGGATATTACTTCGCAGGCAAGCGTCCAGGCGCTGTTTGAAAAAATCGGCCCGGTGGATGCCATTGTCTCCGCCAGCGGCGGACTCTACTTTGGCCCGCTCGCGACCATGAAGGACAGCGACTTCAAACAGGGCTTACAGGATAAACTTCTCGGGCAGGTGCGCCTGGCGCTGACCGGCCAGCACTACCTGAACGTAGGCGGCTCGATCACCCTGATAAGCGGCATCGTGGCGCACGAGCCGATCGCTCAGGGCGTGAATGCCACCACGGTGAATGCGGCCCTGGAAGGGTTTGTGCGCGCCGCGGCCTGCGAGCTGCCGCGCGGGATCCGCATCAACCTGATTAGCCCGACGGTGCTCACCGAATCCGTCGAAACCTACGATGGTTTCTTCCCGGGCTTCGAAAGCGTGCCTGCCGCGACGGTGGCGCAAGCCTATCGCCGCAGCGTGGAAGGCGTGCAGAGCGGGCGGGTGTATAAGGTGGGGTATTAAGCCTTTCGCGCGGCGATCAACACCAGCATCGGGCGTTCCGCCTCTTCGGCAAGCGCAGGCCAGGCGTCAATCTGCGCCTGCGTTGGGCCCCACTCGTTGACTTCACTTATCGTTAGCCCGGCCCTGATGAGCGCGTTAAGCGTGGTGCCCAGCGTGCGGTGATACTTGATCACCCCGTCTGCCAGCCAGTTGCTGACGCGCTTACCTTCGTCCTGATAGCGATTCACACCCCAGAACCGCTCGCCGTTGTCATCGGTCAGCCAGCCCTGACGCGTGGCGCTGGTGTAAATGGGGTGTTCCATCGAAAAGACCAGGCTGCCGCCGGGTTTGAGCGCGCGCTGAACCTTAGCAAACAGGGTGTCCAGCTCTGGCAGGTAGTGCAGTGCCAGGGAGCTATAGACCAGATCGAGGCTGTTCTCGTTAAGCGTCAGCGATTCGAGATCGCTACGCTGGTAGTGGATCCGGGCGTCATGCGTCAGCTCAGCGGCGCGGGCAAGCATCTTTTCTGAGATATCCACGCCGGTCACTTCAGACGCGCCCAGCTCACGCGCGGCGCGGCAGAACCAGCCGTAGCCACAGCCGAGATCGACAACCGATTTACCGGTGAGATCGGGCAGCATGCTTTTCAGCGCGGGCCACTCCGGCGCGCCGTCCAGCCCCTGTACCGAGCGCGGAAGCTGGGCGTAGCCTTCGAAAAACGCGGGGTTGTCGTAGATGTTTTGTGCCATGGCAGATCCCTCTTTAAGAATGTGCATAACAGTATACTGCATTGTCGGATGGCGGCTTCGCCTTACCCGACCTACAAAATCTCCGAACCGTAGGCCGGGTAAGCGCAGCACCACCCGGCACCACATTAACCCACCGATCCCCAGACGAGGTTGCCCTTATGGAACGTCGCGGTTCGCGGGGAGATGCGCGCCACGGCTTCTGCGGAGCAGGAGGCGTCCACCAGCACAAAGCTGGCGTCGTCCTGCGCTTTCGGCCACACGCGCTCGCCTTTGTCGTTGAGCGGCAACACGTCGCCGGTGGCAATACCTAATGCGCGGGAAAGCGTCTGCTCGTTCGGACGGATGTAGAGCTGGGCATAAAGATTGGCTTTTTCCAGCATGTCCCCCAGGCCGTATGGCGACCAGTGGTCGATCACGCTGTCGGTGCCCGTCATCACAAACACGCCTTTATCCCGCAGCTGCTTCAGCGGCATATGCAACGTGCCAATTGGCACGGTAGAGGCGATGGTGACCTGCTGCGCCGCCATGCGGGTGGCGATCTCATCCACCTGCTGTTCGTTAAGCGTCGCCAGCGCAAAGGCGTGACTGATGGTCAGTTTGCCCTTCAGCGCCGGCGTTTTTTCCACGGTTTCCACCATGTAATTCACCGCCGCCACGCCCGCCGGGCTGGTTTCATGCAGATGAATATCCACCCCTTTGTCGTAGTCCAGCGCAATCTGGAACATGGTGTCGAGGGATTTCTCCATCGCGCCATCGACGTTGGTAGGGTCCAGCCCACCCACGTAGTGCGCCCCGGCCTGCATCGCCTCACGCATCAGCTTTTCGGAATTTGACAGCAGCAGCCCGTGCTGCGGGAAAGCGACGATTTCACAGTCAAAGCCGGGCTTGCGGCGCGATAAAACCGCCTGCAGGTTTTCCAGATTCTTCAGGCCGGAGGTCGGCTCGATATTGCAGTGGCTGCGGGCGATGGTAGAGCCTTTCGACTGGATGAGGTCGATCAGCTTTTCCGCCCGCGCCTGGGTGTACGGCTGCAGCTCCGGCAGCAGCTTCTGCTCAAGACGGATCATGTCCTGAATGGTGGTGCCCGCCGGGCGGTTGAGCGACCGCCATGGTCCGCCGTAAAAGGTTTTATCCAGGTGGATATGCATGTCGCGCATTGCCGGAAGCATCAGCTTGCCGCCCGCGTCATAGTGCGGCAGCGAGGCGACCGCGTGGCTTTTGTTGTCGCGCAGGGCGACGATCTTGCCGTCTTTAATCTCCAGCGTTTTCAGCTCGGTGCGGGTGCTTGTCGCCACGCTGCCGTCAAAGTTGAACCCGGCTTCAAGCAGCACGTTGTCCAGATAGTAATGTTTTGCGGTGATGGTCATCGGTTTACCGGTCTCGCAGAGTGGCTTTGCGGAATCAGCAGCATACGCGACGGATCCGGTCGCGCCAAACAGCGCGCAGGCGGTGACCATTTTGCCGCTCTGGCTAATGAATTCACGGCGGCTTTTATTCTCACTCATCTTATCTTCCTTCATTAACAATGTGGGTGCCGGTTTCCCCGCGCAGCGCGGCGGGCAGGCAGTCCGGCGAGGTGATGATCACGCGCTTGCCGCCGTGGTGTAAAAACGCCAGCGAGGCGACAATTTTGGGCAGCATGCTGCCCGCCGGGAAATGTCCCTCTTCCATGTAGCGCGTCATCTGCGCCACGTTGACGGTGTCCAGCGCCTGCTGGTTCGGCTTGCCGAAGTTGACGCACACCTTCTCCACCCCGGTGGTGATAACCAGCACGTCGGCGCGGATCTCGCGCGCCAGCAGCGCGGTGGAGAGATCTTTATCAATCACCGCATCCACGCTCTGGTAATCGCCCTGCGCCGAGCGCACAACGGGGATCCCGCCGCCGCCCGCGCCGATCACCACAAAGCCTTTTTGCGTTAACGCTTTGATAGCCTCCGCTTCAACGATGCGCAGCGGCTGGGGTGACGCCACCACGCGGCGATAGCCCCGGCCTGAATCTTCAACAAAGTGCCAGTCCGGGTGCGCCTGCTGCAGTTCATCACGCTGCGCCTCACTGAAGAACGCGCCGATGGGTTTGGTCGGATGGCTGAAGCCGGGATCGTTTTTATCCACCTCCACCTGCGTGACGACCGTGACCGCTTTTTGCTCCCCGCGGGCGGCCAGGCAGTTGTTGAGTGCCTGCTGGATCAGATAGCCGATTCCTCCCTGCGTGTCCGCCACGCAGTTCGCCAGCGGCGTCAGCGGCAGCCCTTCCCGCTCGTGAGCGATTTCGGCGCGGCGCAGATCCAGCCCGACCTGAGGGCCGTTACCGTGGGTCAGCACGATGTCATAGTCCGAGGCCAGCATTTCCAGCACCGACTCTGCCACCGCTTTCACCGCCTGCGCCTGATGCTCGACCGACTGGCTGGCGTTGTCTTTGATAATGCTGTTGCCGCCAATGGCGACGACCATAAGCGCTTTCATACGTTTTCCTTCACAATCGGGCCGGGTTCGACGCTCGCCGTTTCGCGGCTATCCAGTACATGCTTCACCACAAACATACCGCCCATCATCAGGTAGGCCGTCACGAACATCAGCGAACTGCCTTCGGCAAAGCCCACTACCGGGGCGTGGATGACGCCAAACAGCGCCAGCAGCGCGCCCCCCGCGGCGGCGACAGCCCCGCGCAGCGGTTTGTTAATGATGGCAAAGATGGCGATACAGCCCCAGAGCATACTGGCCAGCGGCGCGCCGTTGCCGAGATGCATCAGCCCTTCGTAGTAGATCCCTTTGCTGTGCAGCACGTCGGTACCGATTTTCGCCGCACTTGTCCCGGCCGCGCCCATCACGCTGTTCATCATGGTCAGCGCCCAGTTGGCGATCCACGGGAACAGGCAGATGAAGATGACGGGGACCTCCACCTTCGGCGTCTCCCGCACCACCTGGTTGGCGGTGACGACGCCGATAAACACCAGAATCGGCACGATGGCGGTCATCGGAATGATGGCGAGCATAAACGCCCCCAGCCCGAACAGCGGCACGATGAACATGGTCACGCCGGAAGCCAGCGTGTAGCCGATGCTCGCCCCCATCGCTTTCCAGCCCGGATGGCCGACATAGACCGTGACCGGGAACGGGTTGCCCATCAGGCAACCAAGCATCGACGCCAGACCGTTTGCCAGCATCACTTTACGCGTCGGGTATTCGTCCCCCGCCGCGTGGGCGCTTTCGATGTTCTCCAGGTCAAAGATATAGTTCGCCAGGCCCAGCGGAACTGCCGAGGCAAGATACGGCAGCGCGTGCGGCAGCCCCTGCAGGAACCCTTCCACATGCACCTGCGGCGGGTTAAAGCCGAACGATGACATCGAGGCTTTAATCGCCTCCGGGCTTTGCAGGCCGGAGATCCACGCCAGGGCCGTGCCGGCAATCAGCAGCAGCAGCCCTGTCGGGATGCGGGCAAAAATGGGCTTTTTACCGAACCAGTTGATGAAGATCAGCAGCAGGACGATGAAGGACACGGTGGGCGCTTCGAACGCCTGCAGCATCGGGTTCATCGCCAGCAGCAGCAGGCCCAGGCCGGACAAGCACGACAGCAGCACGGTACGCGGGATCATCTTGCGGATGGTTTCCCCTAAAAACGAACCGCCCGCCAGGATCATCGCCTCAACAAAGCACCACACCAGGCCAATCTGAATGGCGAACTCCGCATCGCCCGTTTGCTGATATACCGGCATCAGGACCAGGAAGGTCACGGTAAAAATTGACGGCGCGCTGGGGCCGGACGGCAGCGCGGTCACATCCGTGCGCCCGGTCTGGCGCGCCATCTGCATGCCGAACCATGCGTAGCAAATACTCGCCGCCAGCACCGCCAGCCCGAAGGCGGGCGCAATGCGTCCATAAACAATCTCCTTCGGGATGCCGACGACAAAAATGAGCAACCCCATCATGGTCAGCAAATTGGTCAGGTTGTTGGTCATCAACCCGAAATAGGCCGCCCAGTCACCTCTTTTCCACTCCAGTTTCATGTTTTTCATGGATGCATGCCTTATAAAAAGTAGCGATCGCGGAAGGTCAACAGCGCCTTTTCAAAACAGCTAAACGGCGGGTGGACAATGCCCGCCCCAATCATGCCGATGCCCGCGTCTTTGTGGGCAATGGCGGTGTTGATGACCGGCAGAATGCCGCTGCCGGCGACTTTAGTGATGTCGATGGCGCTCGGGATGCCCATAAACGAGAGCAGCGGAATGGTGACGTTCGGGTTTTCGCCGAGGGTGATTTCACGCATCTGGCGGGAGAAGTCGATGGCTTCCTCCACCGTGCCACCCACAAGGGCGACAATCGCCGGGGCCGTTGCCATCGCAAAGCCGCCGATGCCGTAGGTTTCGGTAATTGCACTGTCGCCAATGTCCAGCCCGGAATCTTCCGGCTTATAGCCCGCAAACATAGGGCCAATCACCTGCTGCGCCGGGCCGGTGAACCACTGTCCCGGCAGGCCGGAAATGCGCAGACCAAACTCGTAGCCGTTACGCGCCATGGTGGTGACCACGGTGCTGTATTCAATGCCTTGGGCGGCATCCAGCGCGGCCTTACACATTGCCATCCACGTCGGGCCGGAGAAGTAGTCGCTGCTGGCAACAAACTCAAACACCTCGCGCTGCTGCTCAACCGGGTAGCCCGCCTGAATCAGCCCCGGCGTCAGCGCCTGGATCAGCAGCGTGGTGCCCGCGTTGTTGCGGTTGTGGCACTCATCGCCCATATGCAGCGCCTGGGCCAGCATCAGACGCAGGTCGATTTCACCGATAATCTTCATGGCGTCGCGCAGCATCGGGCCGAGCACGTCGCGCATCCAGTTCAGACGGTCGATCACGCTCTGGTCGTTGGCGCCCATGCGCAGGATCTTCGCCATCTGTTCGCTGAGGTTGGTGAACGCGCGGTTGCCATAGGTTTTGTTCTCAACGATGTGCATAAACATCGACGCGGAGGTGACGCCCGCCATGGAGCCCACGCAGTCGTGCTCGTGGCACGGCGAGAAGGTGATGTCGCCTGAGGCCGCCAGCCTGGCCGCGTCCTCCAGATCCGTCGCCAGCCCTTCAAACACCAGTGCGCCGGTGACAGCACCCTTCATCGCTCCGCACATGTTTTCCCAGGTCACAGGCGGACCAGCATGCAGGATGGTAGTGCGGGTCATCCCCGGCACAACGTTAATCGCCTGGTCATAGCCCACCAGCACCGGATGAGACTGAATAATGCGCTCAAGAGCGAGTTGGTTGGCGGCGGCGATCTTCTCCGCCAGCGGTTTTTGTGCCAGCTGGTCGAGCGCCTCAACAACCTGCATATTGCCCTGCCCCGGCGGCGTCCAGTCGAGCTGGGTGACGGGAACGTGCTGTTTTTTGAGATCGTCACTGAACATCGCGATGCCGACGTTAATCACGTCCAGCGGCTGGTTAAATAAAGTGGTCATTATGCTTTCTCCCCTTTGCAGACAAATTCACGGGCCAGTAATCCGGTGTTGGTGCTGCTGCTGGCCCAGATGACGCCGGCATCGGTGAGCCGCTGGCACTGCTGCGCCAGCGGCTGCGGATCCTGATCGGTACCCAGCACGTAGCCGAGGATCTCCAGCGGACGGTTATCGGCTTTCGCAATGGCCTGCGCCTCTTTGATGGCGTCGAGCATCACCCCAACCGGATCCTCGTGCGCGCCGAAGCCCAGCACGAAGTCCATCACAATCACCCCCACTTCCGGATCGCGCGCTTCCTGCAGCAGGCGGCTGATGCGGTTGGTCGGGTCGATCATCGGGTGCGGCTTGCCGTTGGTGAAATCGTCATCGCCGAAATCGAGGAAGGTATGGCCCTGGCTGACGTTGATATCGCGCAGGCGCTTCGCCGGATCCGGTTGAATGTTGCTGTAGACGTCGTCGAATTTTTCCAGCGCCGCGAACATCGCTTCATCGCACAGGGTGCCGCCGCAGAACAGGCCGCGAATGTATTTCTGCTGCGGGGTCAGGCGGGCGCGCACCGCTTCAATCAGCGGCCAGTTGAGCGGGTGCAGGTCCAGAGACGCTTTTTTGATGCCGGTGAGCAGGACGGCCTTCAGGGCCGCCTCTTTGGTGCCGCGCGCAAACTGCAGCCCGTCTTCATCTGCTGGCGGCTCATTGCACCCAAGGAAACAGACGACAACGGGCTTGCGGCAGGCGCGCGCCCGGGCCAGCACTTTTTCGGCCACGGCGGGGGCTGGCGGCTTGGAGATCAGCGCAATCACCTCTGTGCCCTCGTCGGCCTCCAGCATCCCGATGGCGTCGAGCATCATCAGGCCGCCGATCTTCTCGCTGAGATCGCGCCCGCCGGTGCCAATCAGCTGCGATACGCCGCCGCCAAATTCATGGATGCGCACGCTCAGCTCCTGGCTGCCGGTACCGGATGCGCCGACAATCCCAATGGGCCCGCGGCGTACCGCGTTGGCAAAGCACAGCCCCGCGCCGTTGATAATGGCGGTGCCGCAGTCTGGCCCCATCATCAGCAAGCCTTTCTGGTGCGCCAGCTGCTTCAGCGCCAGCTCGTCGTCGAGCGACACGTTATCGGAGAACAGCATCACGTTAAGATCGTTTTCCAGCGCCTGACGCGCTTCACGGGCGGCAAAGGTCCCGTTGACCGAAATGACCGCAAGATTGGCATCAGGACGATGGGTTTTGGCGCTGGCAATCGTGGCGTAGCGTGCTTCATGGGCGCCCTGGCGTTCTTTACGCGTGAACAGCGCCTCAATTGCCGCCAGGGTTTCATCATTGGCCGCGTCGCCTTTAATCACGATCATCAGATCGCCGTTTTTAGCCTCATTTAATTCCGGCGTTAACAGTCCGAGGTTTTTTAAGACGCCTTTATTCATCTCCGTCGCCATGGCCACAAAGGCCTGCTCGACGCCCGGCAATTTATTGGCTTTGGTGGAAACGGACATTAATGAGACGGAGTCAAAATACGTGTTCTTTTTAATCACGATTTTCGTGGGCATTATTTTCTCCTGAGAGCGGATAAAAGGGGGCCGCCGTCGCGCGAAATACACGTCGGTAAAAATGCGTTTTTTAATTACTGGCCAGCCGGAAAAGGCTGGCCGAATACGTTATGCGCCCGCCGCCAGCAGCAGGTCGGCTATCTCGTGGTAGCCTTTTTCCTGCGCCAGTTCGAGCGGCGTTTTACCGTATTTGTCGGTCATATGCGGGTTCGCGCCGTGTTCCAGCAGAAGCTTCACAATCTCCTGCTGCTTCGCTCCGCCGTCATTTAATACGATGGCTTCCAGCAGCGGCGTCCAGCCGACAAAGTTGGTGTGGTTGACGTTAATATCGGTTTTTTCCAGCAGCTCACGCACAATATCCACGTGCCCTTTTTCACTGGCAGGGGTAATGCCCACGCCGCCGAAGCGGGTCAGGCGGTCGAGGTCCGGATTCGCGGGTAATATCAGCCGCAGGAGGGTGATATCGTTGGTCAGGCAGCTAATCAGGAAGGGGTTAAAACAGGTCTGGTCCTGTTTATCAATATCCGCGCCGGCATCAATTAATAAGGACACGCAGGAATAATGTTTGTTCAGGCTGGCAAGAATAATCGCGGTTCTTTTCTGACGGTTGGTGGCGTTAATATCCACGCCTTTCTCCAGACAGGCTTTTAGCGCGTCGGCATTGCCCTGCTCTGCCGCCAGCAGAAATTCAGTAACGAGTTCGTTCGCAGACATAAAGACTCCCGATGATGTGTTGCTGATGACCTGAGAATAGCAACAGCCCTTTCAGAAAAGAATCCGCTTAAAAATCATTCATCGACAGTCAATTCATTGTTGAGTTAAATTCAATAGTTCAGCTAAAACGTGCGTCTGTGCAACCTTTTCCTTATGGCTGGCCGCTTTTTATCGCCGCAGACGGCATTGTTCTTATGGCTGATAAAGCCTTGCACGACAAGGCCTGTAGTAAATCATCAGAACTGTGACCGGCGTCAAATACCGTGTTGCGAGGCTGTTAAAATATGTTCAAAACTGATGGCAACCTGGAGCCGTAATATGAATTCGATCTTTACTGAAGAGAATTTGCTGGCCTTCACGACCGCGGCACGTTTCGGCAGCTTCAGCAAGGCGGCTGCCGAACTGGGCGTTACCACTTCGGCCATCAGTTACACCATTAAGCGGATGGAGACCGGGCTGGACGTGGTGCTGTTTGTCCGCAACACGCGCAGCATTGAGCTGACCGAGTCCGGTTTTTACTTTTATCGCAAAGCGACCGACCTGCTGAATGATTTTCATGCCATCAAGCGCGGAATTGATACCATTTCTCAGGGCATCGAAGCGCGGGTGCGCATCTGTATTAATCAGCTGTTATATACCCCGCGCCATACCGCGCGGCTGCTGCAGGTGCTGAAAAAACAGTTTCCTACCTGCCAGATCACCGTCACCACCGAGGTGTATAACGGCGTCTGGGACTCGATCATTAATAACCAGGCCAATATCGCCATTGGCGCCCCGGACACGCTGCTCGACGGCGGGGGGATTGATTACACCGAGATCGGCGCCATCCGTTGGGTGTTTGCCATCGCGCCGGAACACCCGCTGGCCTTCGTCCCGGAACCGATAGCGGAGAGCCAGTTGCGCCTGTATCCCAACATCATGGTGGAAGATACGGCACATACCATTAACAAGAAGGTTGGCTGGCTGCTGCACGGACAGGAGGCGATTCTGGTGCCGGACTTTAATACCAAATGCCAGTGTCAGATCCTGGGGGAAGGGATAGGATTTTTGCCGGAATATATGGCGCGGGAAGCGGTGGAAGACGGGCTGCTGGTGACGCGACGTATCAATAACCCGCGTCAGGACTCGCGCATGCTGCTCGCCACGCAGCATGCCGCAACCGGCCAGGTCACGCGCTGGATCAAACAGCAGTTTGGCCCACAGGGCGTGCTGACCGGGATCTACAGCGACTTACTCTGGCGCGCTTAGCTTTTGCTTTGTACCCAAAACGCGTGAATGAGGCCGGGGAAGTAGCCCAGCAGCGTCAGAAGAATGTTGATGATAAACGCCCAGCCAAGCCCTTTGCCCAACAGAACGCCCAGCGGCGGCAACAGGATGGTAAAGACAATACGCCAAAAACCCATAAAAACTCCGTGCAAGCTAATCCATTGAAAATAATAAAAGAACACCCTCTAAGCGTAGTCAGTTTATCGGTCTGCGCCAGTTCCATGCCTCGCTTTTACCCTCTTTTACGCTTTTGACACTGGCTTAATGCCCGCAATTATTTTAGCATTACCTTAATTAAGTAAATGCTAAATTATCATGACTGAACTCGAACAGCTTCAGGCCAGCGCAGAGCAGGCCGCCACCCTTTTAAAAGCGATGAGCAACCCACGCAGGCTGCTGATCCTCTGCACACTCTGCGGCGCGCCGGGGACCAGCGCAGGCGAACTGGCCCGCGCGACCGGCCTTAGCGCCTCTGCCACGTCGCAGCATCTGGCGCGTATGCGTGAAGAGGGTCTGATCGACAGCACCCGCGACGCGCAGCGCATTCTCTATTTCATAAAAAACGATGCGGTGCATCAGCTCATCAGCACCCTGAAAACCGTTTATTGTCCGTAAGGAGCCGCCATGTCACTTCCTCTGATTTCACCTCAACAGGCCAGCGCGCGCGTCGCAGAAGGGGCAAAACTGATTGATATCCGTGATGCCGACGAATACGCCCTCGAGCATATTCCTGTCGCCCAGTCCGTGCCGCTGGATGCTTTGTCCGCAGGGCTTAAAGCCGGTGCCGGTGACACGATAATTTTCCACTGCCAGTCCGGTGCCCGGACCTCGGGGAATGCCGATCGCCTTGCCCGGGCAGCCTCGCCTGCTCAGGCATTTGTGATCGAAGGGGGGATTCAGGGCTGGAAGCAGGCCGGGCTGCAGACCGTCGAAGACAGATCCCAGCCGCTGCCGCTGATGCGTCAGGTGCAGATTGCCGCCGGGCTGCTCATTCTGTGCGGCGTGGTGCTGGGCTATAGCGTCTCCGGCGGTTTTTTCCTGCTCAGCGGTTTTGTCGGAGCCGGGCTGCTGTTCGCCGGTGTGACGGGCTTTTGCGGTATGGCGAGACTGCTCAGGGTGATGCCCTGGAACCGGCGCACCTCGTAATCCGTCATCGGTGAAATACGCTGTACCCGACGTCCTGCGTGGGCTAAGGTGAAGATCGCTAAAACGATGAGGAGGTTCTATGTTTGCTGTCGGTGATTATGTACAACCGCGTCAGGGCGGGCCAAAACTGAAAGTGCTCGACGTGAAGGGGGATAGCATTGTGGTGGTGCAGGCCAGCAATGAAGAGGGTGAGAAATTTACCCTAAAAGCAGCAGAAGTCGTGCTGTATAGCGAAGAAGGTGATTTCGGCGTCTGCTAAACAGACATCCGGGCGGACGCTTCCGCCCGGCTCACGGATTAGATCAGAAAATCATCCAGTGATTTACCGTTAGCCAGCGCGCTGGCAATAGGCTTCGGCGTACGACCCTGGCCGGTCCACGTTTTCTCTTCACCGTTCTGGTCAATAAAGCGATATTTCGCTTCACGCGGTTTACGTTTTTTCACCGTTTTACCCGCCAGCGCCCGTTCAGAGTTCAGCAGTTCGGTTGGAGAAATACCATCGGCTTTCATCAGTTCCAGCAGGGCATTAATTTTTTCCTGCTGCTCAGCGCGCTGCTGTTCTAATTCCGCCAGCTCACTCCGTTTCTCTTCGGCAACGACCCTGACCTTTTCCAGCATTTCCTCAAGAACGTCCAGGGATAATTCACGCGCCATGGCGCGCAGAGTTCGGATATTATTAAGATTCTGTAACGTCAAAGACATATTATTTGAAAACCTTTTCTTTGGGTAAATAGATAAATCACCGAAAGAATAATTCATTTCTGTGAAAATATCTACCCACGGGTCCGCTCTGCCAATAATGCCAATACCTTTATATGTCACCCTTTATATTATCATATACGGTTTGCGGGGTATGTTTGCATTTATCTCTGACCACACTATAAATGGTCAACCTTAAGCCAAATTACAGCATTCTGCGCCACCCGGAACGACTCTTACACACACGTCAGCACCACCACCAATAACCAATTGTTTTTAAATAAAAAATTATTAAGCGGGACAGATTATAACGAACCGGCCAAAAAACAATCATTTTTAGAGAATTTTGTGGACAAAACGCGATTAAATAAAAATTAATCACTAGTTGTTAGTTCAAACACAGAGAGATACGCTATACACGTCAAACAAACCAACCTAAAGCACTATACGCTGCGGGAAAATCGTTTCTTTTGTGTTCTTCTCAAGGAGTTCAGCCATGTTCTCACCGCAATCACGCCTGCGCCATGCGGTAGCGGATACTTTCGCGATGGTTGTCTACTGTTCCGTCGTGAACATGCTGATTGAAATATTCCTCTCCGGAATGACCTTTGAGCAGTCACTTTCCTCTCGCCTGGTAGCGATCCCGGTCAATATTATTATTGCCTGGCCTTACGGTTTATACCGCGATGCGGTAATGCGTTTTGCGCGGCGACTCAGCCCCGCTGGCTGGGTGAAAAACCTGGCAGACGTTCTGGCGTATGTGACCTTCCAGTCTCCAGTTTACGTGGCCATTCTGCTGACGGTGGGGGCGGACTGGCACCAGATCGCGGCGGCAGTCAGCTCAAATATTGTGATTTCAATGCTGATGGGGGCGGTGTATGGCTATTTCCTCGACTACTGTCGCCGCCTGTTCAGGGTCAGCCAGTACAGCCAGGCAAAAGCGTAATGTGAAGCGACTGGCGAACGCCAGTCGCAAGTTTACTGTACGTCGCCAAACAGGCCTTTCAAAAACCGTTCCAGCGCCATACGCGAGCTGAAGCCATGCGGAATACCATAATGCTCATGCGTCTCGCCGCCTAAATAGAGCGGGAATTGCTGATAATGATCGCAGGTTTTAATATCCGAGGCTGGCTCAGCAAATGACAAACTTCTGTCTTTCAGCGTCGGGTGAATAATGAGAGCGGTACGTCCCATTCTTGCTTCACGATTAACGTAAACGTAATTCTCGCCACGGCGATAACCATACGCTTTTGGTGTCACCTCATCCATGGTGAATCCCTCTTTTTCAAGAACGCGCGCCACCTCATCAGGTCGTAAATACATATCTTTTCCTCGTTATCTTTTCCTGCCCGGCAACCTTACAGTATTCAGCATTAGCAGGGCTTTCAGAATAGTCCATAAACTGCCGGATAACGCGTGATGCGCTTCAGATATTAAATTTCTGAACTAAACTGAACGGGAACACAAGATTACGGAGGAACGTATGTTTAACAGACCGAACCGAAACGATATTAATGACGACGCGCAGGATATTCGTAATGATGTCAGCCAATTAGCGGATTCGCTGGAAGAGGTGCTGAAATCCTGGGGAAGTGGCGCGAAGGACGAAGCGGATGCGGCTAAACGTAAGGCTCAGTCTCTGCTCCGTGAAACCCGTGCGCGTCTGAACGGACGTACCCGTACGACTCAGGCGGCCTGCGATGCGGTCAGCTGCGCAACCACCTTCGTGCGCGAAAAACCGCTCTGCACGCTGGGCACGGTAGCGGCAGTCGGGATTTTCGTCGGAGCCCTGCTTAGCCTGCGTAAATAACGCCTTGTGAGATGTTTTTCTGCCCCGGTGGCCAGCGGCTACCGGGGCTTTTCTTTGCCCGAATGCCTGAAAAACCCGTACAGCCCGCCCTGCCCCGCTGTGCTCATCACAGGGGCGATATCAATCTAAATTTCCCATATCTTGTATGGTTGAAAGTTAAGACAACTACATCTAGTATTCCTTTTAGCAAGAGACACACAACCTGACGCGATGATTCGCGCCGCTCCCTCATTTTAAATGGAAATACGAATCATGAGCATTATTATTTACACACGTAACGATTGTGTTCAGTGCCACGCCACAAAACGTGCGATGGAAAGCCGTGGTGTGGCTTTTGAGATGGTGAATATTGACCAGCAGCCCGAGGCCGCCGACACCCTGCGCGCGCAGGGATTCCGTCAGCTTCCGGTCGTTGTCGCCGGGGAGCTTAGCTGGTCTGGTTTCCGCCCGGACATGATCAACCGCCTGAGCGCGCAGGCCGTCCGGGCATGAGTGGGCTGGTTTTCTTCTCCAGCAGCTCGGAAAACACGCTTCGTTTTATTGAGCGCGTCGGGCTGCCAGCGGTGCGCATTCCGCTTAACGAGCGGGAGCGCATCCGGGTAGAGGAACCGTACATTCTGGTAGTGCCGAGCTATGGCGGCGGCGGCACGGCGGGGGCCGTTCCCCGTCAGGTGATCCGCTTTCTCAACGATCCTCATAACCGCGAGCTGATCCGCGGCGTGATTGCGGCGGGCAATCGCAATTTCGGCGATGCCTTTGGCCGCGCCGGGGATGTCATCTCTCAAAAATGCGGCGTGCCGTATCTCTATCGCTTCGAGCTCATGGGGACACAACAGGACGTCGAAAACGTGCGTAAAGGAGTGAACGAATTTTGGCAACGACAACCGCAGAACGGGTAATTCAGGCGACGCCGGATTACCACGCATTAAACGCAATGCTTAACCTCTACGATCGTCAGGGGCGCATTCAGTTCGGGAAAGATCGCGAGGCGGTGGACGCCTTTTTTGCCGCCCATGTGCGACCCAACAGCGTGATCTTTGCGAGCCAGAATGAGCGCCTCGACTATCTGATCAAAGAGGGCTACTACGACGCACGCGTCCTGTCCCGCTATCAACGCCCCTTCGTTGTGAAGCTTTTTGAACGCGCGCACGCCAGCGGTTTTCGTTTCCAGACCTTCCTTGGCGCATGGAAGTACTACACCAGCTACACCCTGAAAACCTTTGACGGTAAACGCTACCTGGAAAGCTTTGAAGATCGCGTAGTGATGGTGGCGTTGACGCTGGCGCAGGGTGATGAAGCGCTGGCGCAACGGCTAAGCGATGAGATCCTCTCCGGGCGCTTCCAGCCCGCCACGCCAACCTTCCTCAACTGCGGCAAGGCCCAGCGCGGCGAGCTGGTCTCCTGCTTCCTGCTGCGTATTGAAGACAATATGGAGTCAATTGGCCGCGCGGTGAATTCAGCGCTACAGCTTTCCAAACGTGGCGGCGGCGTGGCGTTTTTGCTCTCTAACCTGCGTGAAGCCGGGGCGCCGATCAAGCGCATCGAAAACCAGTCCTCCGGGGTGATCCCGGTGATGAAGATGCTGGAAGATGCCTTCTCCTATGCCAACCAGCTTGGCGCGCGTCAGGGTGCAGGCGCTGTTTACCTGCATGCGCACCATCCGGATATTCTGCGGTTTCTGGATACCAAACGCGAAAACGCCGACGAAAAAATCCGTATCAAAACCCTGTCGCTGGGGGTGGTGATCCCGGATATTACCTTCCGGCTTGCCAAAGAGAATGCTGAGATGGCGCTCTTCTCGCCGTATGACATCGAGCGAATTTACGGCAAAGCCTTTGGCGATGTGGCCATCAGCGAGCGCTACGACGAACTGGTGGCCGACGATCGTATTCGCAAAAAATATATCAACGCCCGCGATTTCTTCCAGACGCTGGCCGAAATTCAGTTTGAGTCCGGCTATCCGTACATCATGTACGAGGACACGGTGAACCGCGCCAACCCGATTGCCGGGCGCATCAACATGAGCAACCTGTGCTCGGAGATTTTGCAGGTCAACAGCGCGTCCCGCTATGACGAGAACCTCGACTACGCGGAGATCGGCAAGGATATCTCGTGCAACCTCGGGTCGCTGAATATTGCCCATACCATGGATTCCCCCGACTTTGGCCGCACGGTGGAGACGGCCATTCGCGGCCTGACGGCGGTGTCGGACATGAGCCACATCCGCAGCGTGCCGTCCATTGAAGCAGGTAACGCCGCGTCGCACGCTATCGGGCTTGGGCAGATGAACCTGCACGGCTATCTGGCGCGGGAAGGCATTGCCTACGGCAGCCCGGAAGGGCTGGATTTCACCAATCTCTATTTTTACACCATCACCTGGCATGCGCTGCACACCTCGATGATGCTGGCGCGCGAGCGTAACCAGCGCTTCGCGGGCTTTGAGCACTCCCGCTACGCCAGCGGAGAGTATTTCAGCCAATACCTGGAAGGCGACTGGCAGCCGAAAACAGCGCGAGTGCGTGAGCTGTTTGCCCGCGCCGGGATCGTTCTGCCGACGCGCGAGATGTGGCAGCAGTTGCGAGATGACGTGATGCGTTACGGCATCTATAACCAGAACCTACAGGCGGTGCCGCCAACCGGGTCAATCTCCTACATCAACCACGCCACGTCGAGCATTCACCCGATTGTGTCAAAAATAGAGATCCGTAAGGAAGGCAAAACCGGGCGCGTTTACTACCCTGCCCCGTTTATGACCAATGAGAACCTGGCGCTGTATCAGGACGCGTACGAGATCGGCCCGGAGAAAATCATCGATACCTACGCCGAGGCGACAAAACATGTGGATCAGGGGCTGTCGCTGACGCTCTTCTTCCCCGACACCGCCACCACGCGGGATATCAATAAAGCGCAGATCTACGCCTGGAAAAAAGGCATTAAAACGCTCTACTACATTCGCCTGCGCCAGCTTGCGCTGGAAGGCACCGAAATTGAAGGCTGCGTGTCCTGCGCGCTGTAAGGAGAAAGGATGAAACTGTCACGCGTGAGCGCCGTTAACTGGAACAAAATCCAGGACGACAAAGATCTGGAAGTGTGGAACCGGCTGACCAGCAACTTCTGGCTGCCGGAAAAAGTCCCGCTCTCCAACGATATTCCGGCCTGGCAAACGCTCAGCCACGCCGAACAGCAGCTGACGATCCGCGTCTTTACCGGTCTGACGCTGCTGGACACCATCCAGAATACCGTCGGCGCACCCGCCCTGATGCATGATGCGCTGACGCCTCACGAAGAGGCGGTGATGTCCAACATCAGCTTTATGGAGGCGGTGCACGCCCGTTCCTACAGCTCGATATTCTCCACGCTGTGCCAGACCAAAGATGTGGATGCAGCGTACCGCTGGAGTGAGGAGAGCGAGTCATTGCAGCGCAAGGCCCGCCTGGTGCTGGACTATTATCAGGCTGATGAGCCGCTGAAGAAGAAAATCGCCAGCGTGTTCCTGGAATCTTTCCTCTTCTATTCCGGCTTCTGGCTGCCAATGTACTGGTCGAGCCGCGGCAAGCTGACCAACACCGCCGATTTGATTCGCCTTATCATCCGCGATGAAGCGGTACACGGGTATTACATCGGCTATAAATATCAGAAAGGACTTGAGAAAGTCAGCGAGACGAAGCGTGAGGAGCTCAAAGGGTTTGCGCTCGATTTGCTGATGGATCTGTACGACAACGAGCTGAGCTATACCGAGGAACTGTACGCCGGTACCGGCTGGGAGGAGGACGTGAAGGCCTTCCTCTGCTACAACGCCAACAAGGCGCTGATGAACCTGGGGTACGACGCGATGTTCCCGCCGGAGATGGCGGAGGTCAACCCGGCGATTCTGTCCGCGCTGTCGCCCAACGCCGACGAAAACCACGATTTTTTCTCGGGCTCGGGGTCGTCGTACGTGATGGGTAAAGCGGTGGAAACGGAGGACGAAGACTGGGATTTTTAATGAACGCTAACGTTCGTTAATTTAATATAAACCCAACATTTTTCTCTCGAATATTTACAAAGCGACTACACTGTCATTTCCACGTCATATTCGCCTGAATCGTCATGTTCAGGCGAAATTCCCTGATGCCACAGCAAAAAATTGAGAAAAATTCAAACCACGCTCAGCCCTTTACTCATGGGAAATTCAGCCGTTTCGCTTACCTGAAAATTCACGTCATAAGCAAACACAGGGTTGTCTCAGATTCTGAGTATGTTAGGGTTATGCCCGTTAACAATTTACCATGGTAATCATATCGACATAAACAAATAACAGGACACTCTCTATTGCATGGCAATTAAATTAGAAGTGAAAAATCTTTATAAGGTATTTGGCGAGCATCCACAGCGCGCATTCAAATATATTGAGAAAGGCCTTTCGAAAGAGCAAATTCTGGAAAAAACCGGGCTATCGCTTGGCGTGAAAAACGCCAGTCTGGCCATTGAAGAAGGCGAGATTTTTGTCATCATGGGATTATCCGGTTCGGGTAAATCCACTATGGTTCGCCTTCTCAATCGCCTGATTGAACCCACCCGCGGGCAGGTGCTGATTGACGGCGTGGATATCGCCAGAATATCCGACGCTGAGCTTCGCGAGGTGCGCAGAAAGAAGATTGCGATGGTGTTCCAGTCATTCGCGCTGATGCCGCACATGACGGTGCTGGATAATACCGCCTTTGGCATGGAATTGGCCGGTACGCCCGCTCAGGAACGTCAGGAAAAAGCCCTTGATGCGCTGCGTCAGGTCGGGCTGGAAAATTATGCCCATGCGTACCCGGATGAACTTTCCGGCGGTATGCGCCAGCGCGTGGGATTAGCCCGCGCATTAGCCATTAATCCGGATATTTTATTAATGGATGAAGCCTTCTCGGCCCTCGACCCATTAATTCGCACCGAGATGCAGGATGAGCTGGTAAAATTACAGGCGAAACATCAGCGCACCATTGTTTTTATTTCTCACGATCTGGATGAAGCCATGCGAATTGGCGACCGTATTGCCATTATGCAAAATGGTGAAGTGGTGCAGGTCGGCACGCCGGATGAAATTCTCAATAATCCGGCCAATGATTATGTGCGCACCTTCTTCCGTGGCGTGGATATTAGCCAGGTCTTTAGCGCCAAAGATATTGCCCGCAGAACGCCCAACGGCATTATCCGTAAAACGCCCGGTTTTGGCCCGCGCTCGGCCCTCAAGCTGCTGCAGGACGAAGACCGTGAATACGGTTATCTGGTTGAACGCGGCAATAAATTTGTTGGCGTTGTCTCCATCGACTCTCTGAAAACCGCCCTTGGCGAAAACCAGGGAATCGATGCGGCGTTAATTGACGCTCCGCTTGCCGTGGACGCCGAAACGCCGCTCAGCGAGTTGCTCTCTCACGTCGGCCAGGCGCCATGCGCCGTGCCGGTCGTGGATGAGGAACAACAGTACGTCGGCATCATCTCAAAACGTATGTTGCTGCAGGCTTTAGATCGCGAGGGGGCAAACAATGACCGATCAATCTAACCCGTGGGGTACCACTGAAGCCGCGGACAGCGCGGCGCAATCTGCCGATGCGTGGGGCTCCACGCCAGCTCCTGCCGACGGTGGGGGTGCGGCAGACTGGCTGAACAGCGCGCCCGCGCCTGCGCCAGAGCATTTCAATATTATGGATCCGTTCCACAAGACGCTGATCCCGCTGGACAGCTGGGTCACGGAGGGGATCGACTGGGTGGTCACTCACTTCCGCCCGCTCTTCCAGGGGATCCGCATCCCGGTGGATTACATCCTTAACGGCTTTCAGCAGCTGATGCTGGGCATGCCGGCGCCGGTGGCGATTGTGCTGTTTTCCCTGATCGCCTGGCAGTTTGGCAGCGCGGGGATGGGGATCGCCACGCTGATCTCATTGATTGCGATCGGTGCCATCGGAGCCTGGTCGCAGGCGATGATCACCCTGGCGCTGGTGCTGACCGCCCTGCTCTTCTGCATTGTTATCGGCCTGCCGATGGGGATCTGGCTGGCGCGCAGCCCGAGGGCGGCGAAGATCATTCGTCCCCTGCTGGATGCGATGCAAACCACACCGGCGTTCGTCTATCTGGTACCTATCGTCATGCTGTTCGGCATCGGCAACGTGCCGGGGGTCGTGGTGACCATTATCTTCGCCCTGCCGCCGATTATTCGTCTGACCATTCTGGGCATTAACCAGGTCCCTGCGGATCTGATCGAAGCGTCACGCTCGTTTGGCGCCAGCCCGCGTCAGATGCTGTTTAAGGTTCAGCTCCCGCTGGCAATGCCGACCATCATGGCAGGCGTTAACCAGACGCTGATGCTGGCGCTGTCGATGGTGGTGATTGCCTCGATGATTGCCGTAGGCGGTCTCGGTCAGATGGTGCTGCGCGGCATTGGCCGTCTCGACATGGGGCTGGCTACCGTTGGCGGCGTAGGGATTGTGATCCTCGCCATTATTCTTGACCGCCTGACCCAGGCCGTCGGTCGTGATTCACGCAGTCGCGGCAACCGTCGCTGGTACACCACCGGCCCCGTCGGGTTACTCACCCGCCCATTCATTAAATAAGGAACAACGATGCGACAGAGCGTACTTTTTGCCACAGCGTTTGCCACCCTTGTCTCCACCAGCGCATTCGCCGCTGACCTGCCGGGCAAAGGCATTACCGTGCAGCCGGTGCAGAGCACCATTTCGGAAGAGAGCTTCCAGACCCTGCTGGTCAGCCGCGCGCTGGAGAAGCTGGGCTACACGGTTAACACGCCGAGCGAAGTGGATTACAACGTCGGCTACGCCTCGATTGCCTCCGGTGATGCCACCTTTACCGCCGTAAACTGGCAGCCGCTGCACGACGATATGTATGCCGCCGCCGGCGGCGATAAGAAATTCTACCGCGAAGGCACCTTTGTAACCGGTGCGGCCCAGGGGTATCTGATCGACAAGAAAACCGCCGACCAGTATCACATCACCAATATTGCGCAGCTGAAAGATCCGCAGATCGCGAAGCTGTTCGACACCAACGGCGATGGTAAAGCCGACATGATGGGCTGCTCGCCGGGCTGGGGTTGTGAAGCGGTGATTAACCACCAGAACAAAGCGTTTGATCTGGCGAAAACGGTCGAGGTGAGCCACGGCAACTATTCGGCAATGATGGCCGACACCATCGCCCGCTTCAAAGAGGGCAAACCGGTGATCTATTACACCTGGACGCCATACTGGGTGAGCGACGTGCTGAAGCCGGGTAAAGACGTGGTGTGGCTGCAGGTGCCGTTCTCCTCCCTGCCGGGCGAGCAAAAGGATATCGACACTAAACTGCCGAACGGCATGAACTACGGTTTCCCGGTGAACACCATGCACATCGTCGCCAACAAAGCCTGGGCAGAGAAAAACCCGGCGGCGGCGAAGCTGTTCTCGGTGATGAAGCTGCCGCTGGCGGACATTAACGCCCAGAACGCAATGATGCATGCGGGCAAATCCTCTGAGGCGGATGTGAAAGGTCATGTGGATGGCTGGATCAAAGCCCACCAGCAGCAGTTTGACGGCTGGGTGAAAGAGGCGCTTGCGGCGCAGAAGTAAAAATACACCCCTCACCCCGGCCCTCTCCCCAAAGGGGAGAGGGCCGGGGTGAGGGGCCCAAACCGCACAATCCATCACGTAACAATCCCCCACTATTCACAATCATTAGCTATTATGGTTTCCGGAAAAATAATCACTTCACTAACGATTCCTGAAACTAATGACCAAAACAACTCAAGGGCTTAGCCCCACACTCATCCTTTTAATGTCCGTGGCAACGGGTCTGGCGGTCGCCAGCAACTACTACGCGCAACCTCTTCTCGACACCATCGCCCGCGCGTTCAACCTCTCTGCCAGCTCCGCAGGCTTTATTGTTACGGCCGCGCAGCTTGGCTATGCCGCCGGGCTGCTGTTCCTGGTGCCGCTGGGCGATATGTTTGAACGCCGGATGCTGATTGTCTCAATGACCCTGCTGGCCGCCGGCGGCATGTTGATCACCGCCAGCAGCCAGTCGCTGACGATGATGATCGTCGGTACCGCGCTTACGGGGCTGTTCTCCGTGGTGGCACAAATTCTGGTGCCTCTCGCGGCGACCCTCGCCTCCCCGGAAAAACGCGGCAAGGTGGTGGGTACCATTATGAGCGGCCTGCTGCTGGGGATTTTGCTGGCGCGTACCGTTGCAGGACTGCTGGCAAGCCTCGGCGGCTGGCGCACCGTTTACTGGGTGGCGAGCGTCCTGATGGTCGTTATGGCACTGGCGCTGTGGCGCGGGCTGCCGAAGGTGAAGCAGGAGAACCACCTGAACTATCCGCAGCTGCTGGCCTCCGTGTTTAGCCTGTTCACGCAGGATAAACTTCTGCGCACCCGCGCTCTGCTCGGCTGTTTCACCTTCGCTAACTTCAGCATTCTGTGGACGTCGATGGCGTTTCTGCTTGCCGCCCCGCCGTTCAATTATTCCGAAGGGGTGATTGGTCTGTTCGGTCTGGCCGGTGCCGCTGGCGCACTGGGCGCGCGTCCCGCGGGCGGGCTGGCCGACAAGGGCAAATCTCACCTGACCACCTCCGCAGGGCTGATTTTACTCCTGCTCTCCTGGGCGGCAATCTGGTACGGGCATGTGTCGGTGCTGGCGCTGATCGTCGGTATTCTGGTGCTCGATCTCACCGTGCAGGGCGTTCATATCACCAATCAGACCGTGATTTACCGCGTGAAGCCAGAGGCGCGTAACCGCCTCACGGCCGGATACATGACCAGCTACTTTATTGGCGGCGCAGCGGGTTCGCTCATTTCCGCCTCGGCGTGGCAGCATGCCGGCTGGTCCGGCGTGTGTGGGATTGGCGCCATCGTTGCCGCACTCAACCTGGTGGTATGGTGGCGCGGCTACCATCGCCAGGAGGCAATTCATTAAGTTTTACATTGCGTTGGGCCTCTTAGGGTGTAAAGAGGCCCCTCAGTCTGTTAATGTAAACGTAATCATTTATCCCAGAAATTTTAATGTGGGTGACATATTTACAATCGGCATGAACAGTTCAGACCCCCGTCCTCACATCCTCTCTTCAGCGGGTTCACACCCTACCCTTTCTGTGCTCACCGGGTCACGGACTTACCCGGCGCTTTCTGATGGTGACATTAATTTGGCGGATATAACCGCACAAATAATTCATTTACATTATTTGTCACCGTCGTTACTATATCGGCTGTAATTAATGAGGTTATGCCCAAATGGATAGTTCGTTTACGCCCATTGAACAAATGCTTAAATTCCGCGCCAGTCGCCATGAGGACTTCCCGTACCAGGAGATCCTGCTGACTCGCCTGTGCATGCACATGCAGGGTAAGCTACTGGAAAACCGTAATAAAATGCTGAAAGCTCAAGGGATTAACGAGACGTTGTTTATGGCGTTGATTACGCTGGAGTCTCAGGAAAACCATAGCATTCAGCCTTCCGAATTGAGCTGCGCGCTGGGCTCCTCCCGTACCAATGCGACCCGTATTGCCGATGAGCTTGAAAAGCGTGGCTGGATTGAACGCCGTGAAAGCGACAACGATCGCCGCTGCCTGCATCTGCAACTGACCGACAAAGGTCACCAGTTCCTGCGTGAGGTGCTGCCACCTCAGCACAATTGCCTGCACAAACTGTGGTCCGCCCTCAGCGCTGCCGAGCGCGACCAGCTTGAGCACATCACTCGCAAGCTGCTCACCCGTCTGGACCAGATGGATGAAGACGGCGCCGTTCTTGAGGCGCTGCGCTAACGCGACGACACGCTCAACCATCCAGATTCATAAGAAAACCGACAGGCCAGCACGTCACACTGCTGGCCTTTCTGACAACAGGTCGGCTCAGCCGATGTGAAAATAAGAAGATCGTGGAGAACAACAATGAGCGCAAATGCGGAGAGCACTACCCCGCAGCAACCGGCCAATAAGAAAGGCAAACGTAAGAGCGCCCTTCTTCTGTTGACCTTGCTCTTTATCATTATTGCCGTGGCATATGGGATCTATTGGTTTTTAGTACTGCGTCATGCTGAGGAAACAGACGACGCGTACGTGGCAGGGAACCAGGTACAAATTATGGCGCAGGTGTCGGGCAGCGTGACGAAAGTCTGGGCTGACAATACCGACTTTGTGCAAAAAGGCGATGTGTTGGTGACCCTCGATCCGACCGACGCCCAGCAGGCATTTGAGAAAGCGAAGACCGCGCTGGCCTCCAGCGTCCGTCAGACCCGCCAGCTGATGATCAACAGCAAACAGCTGCAGGCCAACATCGACGTGCAGAAAACCGCACTCGCCCAGGCGCAGAGCGACCTGAACCGCCGCGTACCGCTCGGCAGCGCCAACCTGATTGGCCGTGAAGAGCTGCAGCACGCGCGTGACGCCGTTGCCAGCGCTCAGGCACAGCTGGATGTCGCCATTCAACAGTACAACGCCAACCAGGCGATGGTGCTGGGCACCAGCCTCGAAAACCAGCCAGCCGTACAGCAGGCCGCGACTGAAGTGCGCAACGCATGGCTTGCCCTGCAGCGTACCAAAATCGTCAGCCCGATGACCGGCTATGTCTCCCGCCGTTCCGTCCAGCCAGGGGCGCAGATTAGCCCTACCACCCCGCTGATGGCGGTCGTGCCGGCGGACAATCTGTGGGTTGATGCCAACTTTAAAGAGACGCAGCTCGCCCATATGCGTATCGGCCAGACCGCGACGGTTATCAGCGACATCTACGGCGATGACGTGAAGTACACCGGGAAAGTGGTTGGTCTGGATATGGGGACCGGCAGCGCCTTCTCCCTGCTGCCCGCGCAGAACGCCACCGGTAACTGGATCAAAGTGGTCCAGCGTCTGCCTGTACGTATTGAACTGGATGCCAAACAGCTGGCGGATCACCCGCTGCGTATCGGCCTCTCTACGCTGGTGACGGTCGACACCGCCAACCGCGACGGTCAGATCCTGGCAAGCCAGGTGCGTAGCAGCCCGGCGTATGAGAGTAACGCCCGTGAAATTAGCCTCGATCCGGTCAACAAGCTGATCGATGACATCGTGAAGGCAAACGCCGGTTAATCCGAAGGTGAGCGTTATGCAACAGCAAAAGCCGCAAAAACCGCTGGAGGGCGCGCAGCTGGTCATTATGACCATTGCACTGTCGCTGGCGACATTCATGCAGGTGCTGGACTCCACCATCGCAAACGTGGCCATCCCGACCATCGCCGGTAACCTTGGCTCGTCCCTGAGCCAGGGAACCTGGGTCATCACCTCGTTTGGGGTGGCGAACGCCATCTCCATTCCGATTACCGGCTGGCTGGCGAAGCGCGTCGGGGAAGTGAAGCTGTTCCTCTGGTCCACGGTGGCGTTTGTGCTGGCCTCCTGGGCCTGCGGCATGTCCAGCAGCCTGACGATGCTGATTTTCTTCCGCGTCATTCAGGGGATAGTCGCGGGGCCGCTGATCCCGCTCTCCCAGAGTTTGCTGTTGAGCAACTACCCTCCCGCAAAACGCTCCGTCGCGCTGGCGCTGTGGTCGATGACCGTTATCGTCGCGCCTATCTGCGGACCGATTCTGGGTGGCTACATCAGCGATAACTACCACTGGGGCTGGATCTTCTTTATCAACGTCCCGATTGGTGCCGTCGTGGTGCTGATGACGCTGCAATCCCTGCGCGGCCGTGAAACGCGTACCGAGCAGCGGCGTATCGACAGCATCGGGCTGGCGCTGCTGATCCTCGGCATCGGCAGTCTGCAGATCATGCTCGACCGCGGTAAAGAGCTCGACTGGTTCAACTCGCAGGAAATTATCATCCTGACCATTGTCGCGGTGGTGTCGCTGAGCTTCCTGATTGTCTGGGAGCTGACGGACGAAAACCCGATAGTCGATCTCTCACTGTTTAAGTCGCGAAACTTCACCATCGGCTGTCTGTGTATCAGCCTCGCCTATATGCTCTACTTCGGCGCGATTGTTTTGCTGCCGCAGCTGTTGCAGGAGGTGTATGGCTATACCGCAACCTGGGCGGGTCTGGCGTCCGCGCCGGTCGGGGTGATCCCGGTCCTGCTGTCGCCGATTATTGGCCGCTTTGCCCACAAGCTCGACATGCGTCGGCTGGTGACCTTCAGCTTCATTATGTATGCGGTGTGCTTCTACTGGCGCGCGTATACCTTTGAGCCGGGAATGGACTTTGGCGCCTCTGCGTGGCCGCAGTTTATTCAGGGCTTCGCGGTTGCGTGCTTCTTTATGCCGCTGACCACCATCACGCTCTCCGGCCTGCCGCCTGAGCGTCTGGCGGCCGCGTCGAGCCTGTCGAACTTCACCCGTACGCTGGCGGGCTCCATCGGGACGTCGATCACCACCACCCTGTGGACAAACCGTGAATCGATGCACCACGCGCAGCTGACCGAAGCGGTGAATCCCTACAACCCGAATGCGCAGCAGATGTATAGCCAGCTTCAGGGAATGGGCATGACGGAGCAGCAGGCGTCCGGCTGGATTGCCCAGCAGATCACCAACCAGGGGCTGATTATCTCGGCTAACGAGATTTTCTGGATTTCGGCAGGGATCTTTATCGTCCTGCTGGGGCTGGTGTGGTTTGCCAGACCGCCGTTTGGTGCCGGTGGCGGGGGTGGCGGCGCGCATTAGTCCTCTGCGCGGGTTGCCGGGTGGCGGCTACGCCTTACCCGGCCTACAAATAATCCTGTAGGCCGGGTAAGGCGTAGCCGCCACCCGGCAACCATCACCTCCCTGTCCAAAACGCGACAGCAATTGTCACCTCCGATAAAGCAGCGCGCCTGAAATCCCTTCACGATAGTGAAAAGACAACAGGAGCGCATCATGCTGAACACACCCGCCGACAAGTACCAGCCTTATCCCGCTATTTCTCTTCCCGACCGCCGCTGGCCGGAGCAACGCATTACCCGCGCGCCGCGCTGGCTCTCCACCGACTTACGCGACGGCAACCAGGCCCTGGCCGAGCCGATGGACAGCGCGCGCAAGCTGCAGTTCTGGGATCTGCTGCTGAGCTGCGGGTTTAAAGAGATCGAGGTCGCTTTTCCCTCCGCCTCGCAGACGGATTTCAACTTTGTCCGCCAGCTGATTGAAGAGAACCGCATTCCGGATGACGTCACGATTCAGGTGCTCACTCAGGCGCGGGAAGATCTCATCCATCGTACTTTTGAATCCCTGCGCGGCGCGAAGCAGGCCACCGTCCATCTGTATAACGCCACCGCTCCGCTGTTCCGCCGCCTGGTATTCGGCATGGAGAAAGGGCAAATTGTTGAGCTGGCGACGCGCGCCACGCGGCTCATCCGTAAGCTGTGCGAGGAAAATCCCGACACCCGCTGGCAGTATGAATACTCTCCGGAGACCTTCTGCTTTACCGAGCCGGAATTTGCGCTGGAGATTTGTGAAGCCGTGGCGGAGATCTGGCAACCGTGCGACGAACGCCCGATGGTGATCAACTTACCCGCGACCGTCGAAGTGAGCACGCCGAACGTCTATGCCGATCAGATCGAGTATTTCTGTCGCCACTTTAGCCGCCGCCGCGATGTCTGCATCAGCGTGCATCCGCATAACGACCGCGGTACCGGCGTTGCCAGCGCCGAGCTGGCCGTGATGGCGGGCGCTGACCGCGTGGAGGGCTGCCTGTTCGGGAACGGGGAACGTACAGGCAACGTCTGCCTGGTGACGCTGGCGATGAACCTTTACAGCCAGGGTATTAGCCCGAATCTGGACTTTAGCGATATGAACCGGGTGGTGGAAGTGGTGGAAACCTGCAACCAGCTGCCGGTGCATCCGCGCCATCCGTGGGCCGGACGGCTGGCCTATACCGCCTTCTCCGGCTCGCACCAGGACGCCATCAAAAAAGGCTTTGATGCCCGCAGGCCAGGCGACCGCTGGGAGATGCCTTACCTGCCCGTGGACCCGCAGGATATCGGCTGCACCTACGAAGCGGTGATCCGCGTGAACAGCCAGTCAGGGAAAAGCGGCAGCGCGTGGCTTATCGAGCAGAATCATGGTCTGAAATTACCCCGCGCCCTGCAGCAGGATTTCAGCCAGCATGTACAGCAGGAAACCGACCGCCACGGAAAAGAGATGACGCAAAACGCGCTGTGGCAGCTGTTCCGCACCCGCTACGGTCTGGTGGCAACGCCGCCGTTAGCGCTGCAATCCTATCGCAGCGATGGCCAGCAGGACGGTCAGCTGCGTTTGACGGCAAGCATCTGTACGCAGGGGGGAACGCGCCAGCTCGAAGGTCAGGGTAACGGCCTGCTGTCCGCCGCCGCTCAAGGGTTAAGCCGCTGGGTCAACGCGCCGTTCGTGATTAAGGATTATCACGAACATTCGTTAGGCGAACGCAGCGACAGCCGTTCGGTGGCGTACATTCGCTGCCTGTTTCAGGACGGCAGCAGCCGCTGGGGCGTGGGAATTGACAGCGACGTCTCGCGCGCCTCGCTTCAGGCACTTTTTAATGCGGTTAGCTGTCTTTGAAGTAGTCGCTGGGTGAAATGCCCATCACCCGGCGGAACATGGCCGTAAAGGCGCTGTGACTGCCGTAACCCAGCTCCAGCGCCACCCGAAGCACCGGCTGGCCCTGAGCCAGCCGTACCAGCGCCTCCAGCAGGCGCGCCCGTCTCAGCCACTCACCGTAGCTTAATCCCGTCTGCTGCTGAAAATGGCGGTTCATTGTGCGCTCGCTCATGCCTAGCAGGCCCGCGGCTTGTGCACTGCTCCAGCTCTCCCCGGCGGTCTGGCGGATCTGCTGGCAAAGACGGCGTAGCGGTTCACTTTCCGGCTCCGGGAGATGAAACGGCAGTACCGGCATAAGGCGAATTTCATCCAGAATGAGTTCATACACGCGTTCGTCTCGGCTCCCCGGTGCGTAAGACTCGGGAAGCGAGAGCGCAGCGAGGATCAGTTCCCGCAGCAGCGGGGAGATCTGCACGATCTGGCAGGTGGCCGGGAGATCGGCCCGCGCCAGCGGATCGATAAACAGCGTGCGCGCCGCCACGTTGCCGGTAATACGCAGCGAGTGACGGGTACCCGCCGGTAGCCAGACACCGCGGCCCGGAGGGACAACCCAGCAGCCGGATGCGGTATCCACCCGCACCACGCCGCTCAGGGTATGCAGCAGTTGCGCGCAGTCATGCTCATGCCACGGCTCGTTGTCACCATGAACGTAATCATGGGCAAACGGCACAAGGGGACGATGGGTAAAGGAGAAGGTTAAGGTTGTGGTCATGGGATTAAACCACCCTCACCCTACCCTCTCCCACAGGGAGAGGGAAAAGGTGCACTAGATGTGCAGTTCCTGCAGTTTTTCTTTTGGCAGGGCCAGCTCTTCGTTGCTGTTCACGCGGACATCACGCTCGATGATGTGACGCGCAATCTCCTGCGCTTCTTCCAGAGAGTGCATCTGGTAAGTCCCACACTGGTAAACGTTCAGCTCAGGGATCTGGCTCTGCTCTTTTACCTTCAGCACGTCCTGCATGGCCGCTTTCCAGGCATCTGCCACACGTTTCTCTTCAGGCTGGCCAATCAGGCTCATGTAGAAGCCGGTACGGCAGCCCATTGGAGAGATATCGATGATCTCAACGCCGTTGCCGTTCAGGTGGTCACGCATGAAACCAGCGAACAGGTGTTCCAGCGTATGAATGCCTTTCTCCGGCATCACTTCTTTGTTTGGCACGCAGAAACGCAGATCGAAGACGGTGATCGTGTCGCCGTGCGGGGTGTGCATGGTCTTCGCCACGCGGACTGCAGGTGCTTCCATACGGGTATGGTCGACAGTAAAGCTATCTAATAACGGCATACGTCACCTCCGGTAGTGATTTTTTTTAAAATAAACTGAACTCTTCTACAGAATGCGCGTCTGAGTATATGAAAGACGCGCATTTGTTATCATCATCCCTGAATTCAGAGATGTATATTTTGGCCACAGCGATGTGGCCTTTTTCTTTTCTGCTTAAGCCTGCTTCGCCAGAAACGCCTCAAACGACTCAGTATCCGCCGCTTCAACCTCTTTCTGACGCACCACGGACGCATCGCGTTCCGCAACAAAATCCGCTTCGCTCAGGACTTCTAATGGCTCTTGCAACAGCATCTCACGGTATTCCGCCGCAAGCGAACGCCCGGTACCGCCGATGCCCTGATCAATCATAGAACGCAGAATGCGTGCTGAGAACGTCAGCTCCGGGTTATCAAAGCATTCCACCAGCTGGTCGCAAATCTGTTGATACGCGTCGCCGCCCTCCATGCTGTCCATCGTCCGGGCAACACGCTTCAGGTCACGGAACAGATCTTTACCGACTTTCGTCAGCGGGAACTGTGCGGTTTCACAGCCGATACCCAGCGTCAGGCCTGGTTTACGCCCTTCCAGAATCACGCGGTTCCAGTTTGTACGGGTACAGAGCAGTTCGTCTGAACTCATTTCCGGCGCATCCGCCAGCACGCACCAGACCATAAACAGGTCCAGGAAGCGAACCTGCTGTTCATCAACGCCAATCGGTGAGAACGGGTTGATATCCAGCGAGCGCACTTCAATGTATTCAATCCCACCGCGCTGCAGCGCATCCGACGGGGTTTCACCGCTGCGCGTCACGCGCTTAGGACGAATTGGCGCATACAGCTCGTTTTCAATCTGCAGGACGTTGCTGTTGATCTGCAGGCGCTTACCGTCTTTTTCGAGGCCGATTTTTTCGTACTCTTCCGACGGGGTTTTGATCGCCCGCTTCAATCCTGCCACATATTCGTGCAATTCGTTAAACGTAATACCGAGATTGCTTTGCGATTTATTGGTATAACCCAGATCGCTCAGGCGCAGAGAGGTGGCATATGGGAGATAGTACATTCCACACTCGGTCTTCTCGAACGGCAGCGTCGTCGGTTTCCCCTGCAGGAACGACGAGCAGATGGCCGGCGACGCACCGAACAGATAAGGAATAACCCAGCCGAAGCGGTAATAGTTGCGGATCAGGCGGAAATAGCCCGCGGAGATCGCGTCCTTATCCGTTTCACCGCATTTCGCCTGCCAGAAAGCCATTGGCAGCGAGAAATTGTAGTGCACGCCCGAAATGGTCTGCATCAACGCGCCGTAGCGGTTTTTCAGCCCTTCACGGTAGAGCGTTTTCAGCCGGCCGATATTCGATGTGCCGTACTGTGCCAGCTCAATCTCCTGGCCCTGCTCGATATAACACGGCATGCTGAGAGGCCACATACGCTCGTCGCCCAGATTACGCGCCGTGTAGCGATGGATATCGCGCATGATCGTCAGCATATGATCAATATCGCCTTCTACCGGGGTGATAAACTCCAGCAGTGCTTCAGCGAAATCGGTTGTGATCCATTTATGTGTCAGCGCCGAGCCTAACGCCTTCGGGTGACCCGTCGTCGCTAAACTACCGTCTGCGTTAACGCGCAGCGTTTCACGCTCAAGACCACGCTGAATACCCTTCAATGCCTGAGGGTGGTTTTCCAGCCAGGCCAGCGCCTGAGATACGTCCGGGATCAAATTGACCTCCCGCCTGTCAAAGTAATGTTACTCAGCATAATTGTAATGGTTGACGATTGAAGGTCGCGTATTCATTCCACCAATTAGTGCCACCACGTCATACCCTGCAGCGTTGCCCATGCCACAAGGACATAACGCACCGCTTTGCCAAGGCACAAAAAAAAGAGCACTGGTCCCCAGGAGATGCGCATCCATCCCGCCAGCAGACACAGTAAATCGCCTATTACAGGCATCCAG
This sequence comes from Enterobacter sp. WCHEn090032, assembly GCF_003986875.1. Classification (NCBI taxonomy): domain Bacteria; kingdom Pseudomonadati; phylum Pseudomonadota; class Gammaproteobacteria; order Enterobacterales; family Enterobacteriaceae; genus Enterobacter; species Enterobacter sp. WCHEn090032. The sequence goes on along the minus strand of NZ_RXRN01000007.1, from coordinate 95,064 downwards.
CTTAATAACAGCGTGGCAGCGCCATAGCGTTTTAGCCAGCCGACTGCCTTTTCCTGCCAGCGCGATGTCTCACGCAGCGGAAAGAAACGCCCAAGAATAACGTTAGTCAGCCCTCCAAGGCTATTACCCATTGTTGCTATTAACACCAGCAGCCAGGGCTGACTCACGCCGGACAACAGCATCGCCACCAGCACCACTTCCGAATTGCCCGGTAACAGCGTGGCGCTTAAGAAACTGCTGGCGAATAATGAGGCAAGTGACAGTGCGTCACTCACAGTAAGCGCACATCCACCGCGGCCATGCCGGCATCACGCGCGGCCTGAATACCGAAATCGGCATCTTCAAACACGACGCATTTTGCCGCCGGGACGCCCATTAATTCTGCGCAAAGCAGGAAGGTGTCCGGTGCGGGCTTGTGGTGTTTAACATGATCGGCGGCGACCACGGCAGAAAAATAGTGGCGCAGGCCAAGATGATTGAGTAAAGCTTCTGCAATCGCGCTTTCGCTGCCCGTGCCGACCGACATTGGGCGACGTCCGTGCCACGCTTTTACCACGTCAACCAGCGGCAGCGGGCGGACAGTATCTAAAAGCATGGCTTTTACCGCATCGGTTTTTTCGCGCGCGAGCAGGTGCGGGTCGAGATCGGCCTGATTCAGTTCAATCACGGCCTGCGCAATACGCCAGGTGGGCGATCCGTTAAGGGCAATCATCGCCTGAAGATCGAAACGCATGCCGTAGCGGCCCAGGACGTCAGTCCAGGCTTGACGATGCGTAGGTTCGGTATCCAGGAGAGTGCCATCCATATCGAAGATCAAACCGTCATACTGTGCGTACATCGTGCTCTCGCTAAACGATTAACAAAGCATTACTTTATCGTAAAAGGTGTTTTTTGTCGCTGACTGAGAGTGTGATTGCTGACGGAACGTCGAAGGAATAAACAAAGAAGGAGAAGATGGTGCATCCGGGAGGATTACTCGGCTACGCCTCACCCTGCGGGCCGTTGCTAAAGCAACGTTATCCTCCCTGGTGCTTGCGATTAACTCGCAGACCTAAAAACAACAGCATTGCTGTTATCCAGGAGAATATGGTGCATCCGGGAGGATTCGAACCTCCGACCGCTCGGTTCGTAGCCGAGTACTCTATCCAGCTGAGCTACGGATGCATCGGGGAAATGCTTTTAGAAACAGTAAATGGTGCATCCGGGAGGATTCGAACCTCCGACCGCTCGGTTCGTAGCCGAGTACTCTATCCAGCTGAGCTACGGATGCATCAGGGAACTGCTTTCAGAAATAGTAAATGGTGCATCCGGGAGGATTCGAACCTCCGACCGCTCGGTTCGTAGCCGAGTACTCTATCCAGCTGAGCTACGGATGCATCGGGATTTACTACTGTACTGCTCGATATTCATATCACTTCTAAAGCAATATGAAGTAATAGATGGTGCATCCGGGAGGATTCGAACCTCCGACCGCTCGGTTCGTAGCCGAGTACTCTATCCAGCTGAGCTACGGATGCAAAATGGCGGTGAGGCGGGGATTCGAACCCCGGATGCAGCTTTTGACCGCATACTCCCTTAGCAGGGGAGCGCCTTCAGCCTCTCGGCCACCTCACCACACAACGCCTCTTTCGAGTGCTTCGAGTGACTCGTTAAGAGCTTCTCGTCGCTGCGTGGCGCATATATTACTTTCTGGGACTTATAAGTCAAACAATTTTCCAAAAGCTTTTATCGTTTGCACAAATCACAGGCAATTCGCATGTAAAAGCCGCAAAGAGGGTGTTTTATAAGCGGATTTTGCAGGCATCTTCACATAAAACTGTGGCAGAAAAGGCAGTGCAGAGACGAGTAAAGGGTAACGGAGTGGTTAAAAAGAGAGCGGTTGAAATTAAACGGTAACTTTGAGCAGGAAAAATGACAGGAGGGTTGCGTCTCGCCCGACAGCGAGACGCGACAATATCAGTAACTGGACTGCTGGGATTTTTCAGCCTGGATACGCTGGTAGATCTCTTCACGGTGGACAGATACTTCTTTAGGAGCGTTAACACCAATACGTACCTGGTTACCCTTTACCCCTAAAACTGTCACGGTGACCTCATCCCCAATCATGAGGGTCTCACCAACTCGACGAGTCAGAATCAGCATTCTTTGCTCCTTGAAAGATTAAAAGAGTCGGGTCTCTTGTATCCCGGCATTATCCATCATATAACGCCAAAAAGTAAGCGATGACAAACACGTAAAGTGTAAGCAGTCACGGCATCACATTCTGTTAAACGTAAGTTTAGCCGATATACACAAACTCAACCTGACTTTATCGTTATCGATAGCACAGTGAACAAGACGCCATAACGTTACCGCTATGGCGTCTGCTTGTGCTTTGTAGTTATTACAGTTTCGCGCTTACCCAGCTTTCAACGCTGGCCAAAGCTTGCGGAAGTGCCGCCGCATCCGTACCACCGGCTTGCGCCATGTCCGGACGACCGCCACCTTTGCCGCCCACCTGCTGAGCGACCATACCAATCAGCTCCCCTGCTTTTACGCGGTCGGTCACATCCTTAGAGACGCCCGCAATCAGAGAAACCTTACCTTCTGCCACTGTCGCCAGCACGATAACGGTAGAACCAAGCTGGTTCTTGAGATCGTCGACCATAGTACGCAGCATCTTAGGCTCAACCCCCGCCAGATCGCTGACCAGCAGTTTAACGCCCTTAATGTCTACAGCCTTGCTGGAGAGGTTTGCACTCTCCTGCGCCGCAGCCTGCTCTTTCAGCTGCTGCAGCTCTTTTTCCAGCTGACGCGTGCGATCCAGTGCAACGCGCACTTTCTCGCCCAGGTTCTGGCTATCACCTTTCAGCAGCTGCGCGATGTCGTGCAGCTGATCGCTCTGCGCATGCAGGCTGGCAATTGCCCCTTCACCGGTCACCGCTTCAATACGACGCACACCTGCCGCCGTCCCCGACTCGGAAACAATGCGGAACAGGCCAATGTCACCGGTGCGGGAGGCGTGAGTACCACCGCACAGCTCGGTAGAGAAGTCGCCCATGCTCAACACGCGAACACGGTCGTCATATTTCTCACCAAACAGCGCCATCGCGCCTTTTTTCTTCGCCGCCTCGAGATCCATGATATGGGTTTCGATAGGCAGGTTACGACGGATCTGCGCGTTCACCAGATCTTCCACCGCACGGATTTCAGACGGTTTCATCGCTTCAAAATGCGAGAAGTCGAAACGCAGCACTTTGTCGTTAACCAGAGAACCTTTCTGTGCAACGTGGGTACCCAGCACCTCGCGCAGTGCAGCGTGCATCAGGTGGGTGGCAGAGTGGTTGAGACGAATGCGCGCGCGGCGAGCTTCATCAACGTTAGCCTGTACGCCCTCGCCCACTTTCAGAGAACCGGAAACCAGTTTGCCCTGGTGACCAATCGCCTGGCCGTATTTCTGGGTGTCGCTCACGCTGAAGCTGAAACCGTTGCCTTTCAGTTCGCCTTTATCGCCAACCTGACCGCCGGATTCCGCATAGAACGGGGTTTTGTCCAGAATGACAACCGCATCCTGACCTGCGCTGATGCTGTCTACGGCTTTGCCGTCAACAAACAGGGCGGTCACTTTACCGGTCAGTTCCAGCGCGTCGTAACCTTTGAATTCAGACGCGCTATCAACGCGGATCATTGCGTTGTAGTCTGCACCGAAACCGCTGGACTCACGCGCGCGACGACGCTGCTCTTCCATCGCCGCTTCGAAGCCCGCTTCGTCAACTTTGATGTTGCGCTCGCGGCAAACGTCTGCCGTCAGGTCAACCGGGAAGCCATAGGTGTCGTACAGACGGAAAGCGGTTTCGCCATCCAGCGTGTCGCCCTTCAGTTTCGCCAGCTCGTCGTCCAGCAGCGCCAGACCGCGCTCCAGTGTACGCGCAAACTGCTCTTCTTCGGTTTTCAGAACCTGCTCTACCTGTGCCTGCTGGCGTTTCAGCTCATCACCGGCAGCACCCATCACGCCAATCAGTGGCCCAACGAGTTTATAGAAGAAGGTGTCCTTCGCGCCCAGCATGTTGCCGTGACGGATGGCGCGACGAATGATACGACGCAGCACGTAGCCACGGTTTTCATTCGACGGGATAACACCGTCGGCGATCAGGAACGCACAGGAACGGATATGGTCGGCGATAACGCGCAACGATTTGTTGTTCAGATCGGTCGCGCCGGTGACGTCCGCAACGGCTTTGATCAGAGTGCTGAACAGGTCAATCTCGTAGTTGGAGTTAACGTGCTGCAGAACCGCGGCAATACGCTCCAGGCCCATACCGGTATCAACGGAAGGCTTCGGCAGCGGCTCCATGGTACCGTCGGCCTGACGGTTGAACTGCATGAAGACGATGTTCCAGATCTCAATGTAGCGATCGCCGTCTTCTTCCGGGCTGCCTGGAGGACCGCCCCAGATGTGGTCGCCGTGATCGTAGAAGATCTCGGTGCACGGACCGCAAGGACCGGTATCACCCATCTGCCAGAAGTTGTCCGACGCGTATGGCGCGCCTTTGTTATCACCGATGCGAATAATACGCTCGCGCGGGATCCCGACTTCTTTTTCCCAGATTTCGTAGGCTTCGTCATCGGTTTCATAGACGGTAACCCACAGACGCTCTTTCGGCAGGTTGAACCAGTTTTCACCGGTCAGCAGTTCCCACGCGTATTGAATGGCATCGTGTTTGAAGTAGTCGCCGAAGCTGAAGTTACCCAGCATTTCGAAGAACGTGTGGTGACGCGCGGTGTAACCGACGTTTTCCAGGTCGTTGTGTTTACCGCCCGCACGCACGCAACGCTGTGAGGTTGTGGCGCGGGAATAATTACGCTTGTCGAGACCAAGGAACACATCCTTGAACTGGTTCATCCCGGCGTTGGTAAACAGCAGAGTCGGATCGTTGTTCGGTACCAGGGAGCTGCTGGCAACAACCTGGTGTCCCTTACTATGGAAAAAATCGAGAAACGCCTGACGGATCTCAGCGGTGCTCTTGCTCATAATTATCCTGAAATCAAGCTAACGAAATGTCGTAGCAGGTCTGTATCGGTAAACCCCTGGACAGGCCAGCTACTGGAAAAAGTGGGAATAAGATAAGTTTTCTTTAGTGGGAAGTAAAATCCCGCATGCGTTCAATCGGCAAAATTACGCCAGATATCCTGAATATCTTCCATCAGGAAGCCGCGGTAGAGCAAAAAGCGCTGGATTTTAACTTTTTCTGAAAACCCGTGCGGCAGGGGTTCACCGTACTTGCGGATCGCCTGCTCTTTTGCCAGCGCACACCAGTCGGTGTCGCATTCACGCATCGCTTTTTCAATGGACTCACGGGAAACGCCTTTCTGATTTAGCTCCTGGCGAATGCGCGCCGGTCCATATCCTTTGCGGCCTCGGCTGGCGAGAAACCGGGAAGCGAAACGATCATCATCCAGATAGCGGTACTCGTAACACCAGGCAATCACCCGGTCATAATCTTCCGCGGTGGCATCAATCTCTTCCGGCCCGTTTTTACCCATCACCGGCGCCGACAGTTTTCGCCGCAGCTCCTGTTCACTGTGGTCACGGACAGCAAGAATGCGTACCGCACGGTCCAGTAAGCGTGCATATGCGGGTCGGCGGGTCGTCGGTTCACTCATAAAAAACCTGCTGATTCAGAAATGCAAAAAGGGCCGCATCAGCAGCCCTTCATGGTTAAACGAAAGAATTAAAAGTCTTCGTTGGTTTCTTCAGCATCCGCGCTATCCACCGCGAAGTCTGGAGTAGCATCCTGATTATTCAGCAGAAGCTCACGCACTTTCTTCTCAATCTCTTTCGCCGCAGCCGGGTTCTCTTTCAGCCAGGCGATCGCATTCGCTTTACCCTGACCAATTTTGTCACCGTTGTAGCTGTACCAGGCACCTGCTTTTTCGATCAGCTTCTCTTTCACACCCAGGTCAACCAGCTCGCCGAAGAAGTTAATCCCTTCACCGTAGAGGATCTGGAATTCAGCCTGTTTGAACGGCGCTGCAATTTTGTTCTTCACAACCTTCACGCGGGTTTCGCTCCCGACCACGTTCTCGCCCTCTTTCACCGCACCGATACGGCGGATATCCAGACGGACAGAGGCGTAGAATTTCAGGGCGTTACCACCGGTGGTGGTTTCCGGGTTACCGAACATCACACCAATTTTCATACGGATCTGGTTGATGAAGATCAGCAGCGTATTGGACTGCTTCAGGTTACCGGCCAGCTTACGCATCGCCTGGCTCATCATACGTGCCGCGAGGCCCATGTGAGAGTCGCCGATTTCGCCTTCGATTTCCGCTTTTGGCGTCAGTGCTGCCACGGAGTCGACCACGATAACGTCAACCGCACCGGAGCGCGCCAGCGCGTCACAAATTTCCAGCGCCTGTTCACCGGTGTCCGGCTGAGAACAGAGCAGGTTGTCGATATCCACGCCCAGCTTACGTGCATAAACCGGATCCAGCGCGTGCTCGGCATCGATGAACGCACAGGTTTTACCTTCGCGCTGAGCGGCGGCAATGACCTGCAGCGTCAGGGTGGTTTTACCGGAGGATTCTGGCCCGTAGATTTCTACGATACGGCCCATTGGCAGGCCGCCCGCGCCCAGCGCGATATCCAGAGAAAGCGAACCGGTGGAGATCGTTTCCACATCCATGGTACGGTCTTCACCCAGGCGCATGATGGAGCCTTTACCGAATTGCTTTTCGATCTGGCCCAGTGCTGCCGCCAACGCTTTCTGTTTGTTTTCGTCGATAGCCATTATTACTCCTGTCATGCCGGGAGAAGCGACTGTGCTTCACCGTGGATTTCTGTTCTGTTGGTGCAATTATACTGTATGGTCATACAGTATCAAGTGTTTTGTAGAAATTGTTGCCAGAGCGTTTTTAACGCATAAACGGTGGCCTGACGACGCACGCTTTCGCGATCGCCGCTAAAGCACTCCCGGCGGGTGATCCCTTCGCCTTTGGCGCTGGCAAACCCAAACCAGACAGTGCCGACAGGCTTCACGTCGCTGCCGCCGTCCGGACCCGCGATGCCGCTAATGGAGATCGCGTAATCGGCCCGTGCCTCTTTGAGCGCGCCAATGGCCATCTCGATCACCACCGGTTCGCTGACCGCGCCATGCTGTTCAAGGGTGGATTCCCGCACGCCAATCATCTGTGCTTTTGCTTCGTTACTGTAGGTCACAAAGCCACGTTCAAACCAGGCGGAACTGCCGGCAATATCGGTAATCGCTTTGGCAACCCAGCCGCCCGTACAGGACTCAGCGGTGGTGACGGTCGCCCCACGTTGCTTAAGCGCCAGGCCCACTATCTCGCTCAGCTGCATCAATTCATGGTCAGTCATTCTCGCTCCAGGCATCAGAAAAACGTGCTGCACAAGATAGCACTTTCTCGTCAGATATGGGGATGCACTTCCGGTTTTACGAGGGGGCTTCAGAAAATAGCCGGTGCGGGCGCACCGGCAAGCGAAAGATTATTTCATGCTGATGGCGAGGATATTCACATTGTGGCGAAACGCCTTAACGTAGGTATCCGCCACGCCGCCTTTGGACGACAGCGCTTCCGGGTAAAGTTCGCCCCCCGGCTGTGCCCCTGTCGCCGACGCAATCTGCTTCACCAGCCGCGGGTCAAGCTGGTTTTCCATAAACCAGGTCTTCACCCCGTCGGCTTTGATCTGGTTGATAATTTCCGCAACCTGCGCCGCGCTCGCTTCACTCTCAGAGGAGAGCCCCTGCGGTGCCATAAACGTCACGCCGTAGGCGCGGCCAAAATAACCAAAAGCGTCGTGGCTGGTCAGCACCTTACGCTTCGCCTGTGGAATCTGGCTGAACTGCGCTTTGGCCCAGCTGTCCAGTTGGTTAAGCTGCGCGATATACCTTTTTCCGGACGCTTCCAGCGCGGCTTTGTCTTGCGGATCGGCGTTTACCAGCCCGTTCAGAATATTTTGCGCATACAGTGCGCCATTCGCCGCGCTGTTCCACGCATGCGGATCGGTCACGGTTTTGCCCTCTTCTTCCAGGGTGTGTGTTTTGACACCAGCTGACGCCACCACCAGTTGGCCCTTAAATCCGGAGGCCTTCACCAGACGGTCAATCCAGCCCTCCAGACCCAGACCGTTCACCACCACCACATCCGCCTTGCTCAGCGCCGCGCTGTCTTTCGGTGAGGGTTCGAAGGTATGCGGATCGCCGTCAGGCCCAACCAGCGTGGTCACATTCACCCGATCGCCGCCCACCTCCTGCGTGATATCCCCCAGTATCGAAAAGCTGGTGACTACATTCAGGGTTTTCGCCATCGCCCCCTGCGACATCATCCCCAGCACGAGCGCCACAATTAATCCTGTACGTTTCATCATTTCCCCTTGCGTTAAAAAAGCGTACGCAGGCTGCCCGCGAGCCTGCTTCGCGTACCAAATAAGACAGAAACCAGGAACAGTGCGCTGGCCGTCAGCACGATGGACGGCCCGGCGGGCAGACTCACCGCCCAGGAGAGGCTTAGCCCCAGCCACGCGCAAAAAATGCCGCTAATGCCCGCCATCAGGAGTAGCCCTGGCAACGTGCGCACCCAGCAGCGCGCCGCCACCGCCGGCAGCATCATCAGCCCGACTGCCATCAGCGTGCCAAGCACCTGGAATCCGGCCACCAGATTAAGCACCAGCAGCGCCAGAAACAGTCCGTGCAGCAGGCCTGGCAGCCAGCGGGCGTTCACCTGTAGCCAGGCGGTATCAAACGCCTCGGACACCAGCCCGCGATAGAAAACCGCCAGCGCCAGCAGCGTGAACATGCAAACGCCTGCCACAAACAGCGCGGCATCGTTATCCACTGCCAGAATGGAGCCAAACAGCAGGTGCAGCAGATCGACATTCGAGCCTCGCAGCGATACCAGCGTCACGCCCAGCGCCAGCGAGCCAAGATAGAAACCGGCAAAGCTGGCATCCTCTTTAAGCGGCGTACGACGACTAACCAGCCCGGCCACCAGCGCGACGACAATCCCGGCAATAAATCCGCCGATACTCATTGCCAGCAGTGACATGCCGTTCAGCAGATATCCCACGGCAACGCCGGGCAATATGGCGTGTGAAAGGGCATCGCCCATCAGGCTCATCCGGCGCAGCTGCAGAAACACGCCGAGCGCGGTGGTACTGACAGAAAGCGCCAGGCAAACCACCAGCGCGCGACGCATAAAGCCGTACTCGATAAACGGCTGAAAAAAGAGATGCCAGATCATGCCACCCTCACCCGCTCGGTCTTCCATTGGGGAATGTCAGCGTCCAGCCGTAACGTCTGCGGGAAGTGGCGCGACACGCGCTCGCTGTCGTGCAGTACCGCAAGCAGCGTTTGACCCTGCATATACATCTCCAGCATCAGATCCATCAGTACATTGCAGGTGACTTCATCGACCCCGGTAAAGGGCTCATCGAGCATCACCAGCGGTGCCTGCTGTACCAGGATGCGGGCAAACAGCATGCGCTGAAACTGACCGCCGGAGAGCCCATCGATAGTGGATAACGCCATGGATTCGAGCCCCACGCGTTCCAGCGCGCGGGCAATACGCAAGCGTGTTTCCCGACGGAGAGCGGAAAATAGCGAAATACCCGGCCAGCAGCCCATGCTGACGACATCCTGTACGGTCACGGGAAATTGCGCTTCCAGCGCGTGACGCTGCGCCAGCCAGCCAATGACCGGGCGCTTTCCCTGCCAGCGGAAGCTGCCGTTTACGGGGGGGATAAACCCGGCGAGCGTTTTCAGCAGCGTGGATTTCCCGCAGCCGTTAGCGCCGATAATGGCGGTCATGCTTCCCCGCTCAATCAAGCCGGATAGCGCACGCGTGACGGGTATACGGTCATAACCCGCAATCAGTTCATCCATCACAATCATGGCAATGCCACCGCCCAGCGCACAGCCAGACCGATAAAGAGAACAAGCACCAGCGCCAGCAAAAGCCGAACCGGCGCAGAGAGAGAGAAAAGGGACGTTGACATCTCGACACCATAATTAATGTTATAACATAACAATAATAAAAGGTGACTGAGATGTAAATGGCGCGTTTGAAACGGGAATGTGGCGAAATGTTTCTGCAAAATGACCCTCTCCCGTGGGAGAGGGTCAGGGTGAGGGCATCAGGTCGCACCGTGCGCGCAACCATGCCGGGTAGCGGCGTTGCCTTACCCGGCCTACCCGTCAGAGCGATCTACTGACTAAACGGCGACGCTGCCGGCACGCGGGCCTGCGATACCGCCAGACCCAGCTGCCATACGGCCATCGCATAGTGGGTGCTGTGGTTATAGCGGGTAATGGTGTAGAAGTTCGGCATGCCGTACCAGTACTGATAGCCCGTTCCCACATCCAGGCGCAGCAGACTCACCTGATCAACATTGCCCAGCGGCTGCGTTGGCGTTAAGCCCGCCGCCGCCAGCTGTGCGACGCTGTATTTGGTTTTGAAGCCGTTTTCCAGACCAAACGCCTCGCCGTTTGCCTGTACAGCAACCTGACCACCCGGCGTCCAGCCATGCGCTTTGAAGTAATTCGCCACGCTGCCGATGGCATCCACCGGATCCCACAGGTTGATATGACCATCCCCGTTAAAGTCGACGGCATACTGTTTATAGGAGGACGGCATAAACTGGCCGTAGCCCATCGCACCGGCAAACGATCCTTTCAGTTCGAGCGGATCATCCTGTTCGTTGCGCGCCATCAGCAGGAAGGTTTCCAGCTCGGAAGAGAAATACTCCGCACGGCGCGGATAGTTAAAGGAGAGCGTCGCCAGCGCATCCAGAATGCGGGTTTTCCCCATCACGCGGCCCCAGCGGGTTTCCACGCCGATAATCCCGACGATGATTTCAGGCGGTACGCCGTACACCTGCCAGGCGCGGTTGAGCGCATCTTCATACTGATTCCAGAACACCACGCCGTTTTGCACGTTGTCCGGGGTAATAAACTGTTTGCGATAGCGCAGCCACGCACCGTTTGGCCCGCTCGGCACCTGGGCCGTCGGTGCCTGCCTGTCCATCAGGCGCAGCACGTAGTCCAGACGTTTCGCCTGTGACAAAATTTCGTGCAGCTGCTGTCTGTCAAAGCCGTGTTTGCTCACCATTTTATCGATGAACTGCTCGGCCGCCGGGTTGTTCGCGAAGTCGCCGCCCATCTGCATCATATTGTGCTGCGGCTCCAGCAGGAATCCTCCGGAAGGCGCGCCCGCCGTTTGCTGAACGGCTTCGGTCTTAGGTTTGCTACTACAGGCAGACAGCAGAATAAGCGCAGGCAACAGCGCTGCATAACGACGCTTGAACATGAGACATCCATTTAACGGGTTCGATAAGAACCCAGTATGGTAAAGCATCCGCAACACCTCAAGGAAGCAGTACACACCTCCCCCACGCAAATCCGCCCTTTTTTCCACCGAAAATCCATTCCCCCATCGATTAACTTTCAAAATAATCCATTTTTCTTTCATTGTGAGATCTGATTAACACTCTAAAACCTTTCAAAGTGATTATTATTAGTCGCGGTAATACAAAAACAAAAGCCCAGAGGAGAGAAGAATGATAGAAACCATCACCCACGGCGCCGAGTGGTTCATCGGGCTGTTTCAGAAAGGCGGAGAAGTGTTCACCGGCATGGTGACCGGGATCCTGCCCCTGCTGATCAGCCTGCTGGTGATCATGAACGCGCTGATTAACTTTATCGGCCAGCAGCGCATTGAGCGTTTCGCCCAGCGCTGCGCCGGGAACCCGCTGTCCCGCTACCTGGTGTTACCTTTCATCGGCACTTTCGTGTTCTGTAACCCGATGACCTTAAGCCTCGGTCGCTTTATGCCAGAAAAGTACAAGCCGAGCTATTACGCTGCCGCTTCCTACAGCTGCCATTCCATGAACGGCCTGTTCCCGCACATCAACCCCGGCGAGCTGTTTGTCTATCTCGGGATCGCCAGCGGTCTCACCACCCTTGGCCTGCCGCTCGGCCCGCTGGCGGTGAGCTATCTGCTGGTTGGTCTGGTGACCAACTTCTTCCGCGGCTGGGTGACGGACCTCACCACCGCCATTTTCGAGAAAAAAATGGGCATCCAGCTTGAACAGAAAGTCCAGCTTTCAGGAGCCACAGCATGAACCGGATCCGCATTGAGAAAGGCACAGGCGGCTGGGGCGGCCCGCTGGAGTTCGACGCCACCGAAGGCAAAAAAATCGTCTACATCACCGCGGGCACGCGCCCGGCGATCGTCGACAAGCTGCGAGAACTGACCGGCTGGGAAGCGGTCGATGGCTTCAAAGAGGGCGAACCGCCGGAAGCGGAAATCGGCGTGGCGGTGATCGACTGCGGCGGCACGCTGCGCTGCGGCATCTACCCGAAGCGTCACATTCCAACGGTGAACATTCACTCCACCGGAAAATCAGGCCCGCTGGCGCAGTACATCCTTGAAGACATTTATGTGTCGGGTGTGAAGGAGGACAACATCTCTCTGGTGAATGGCGCTCCCGCACCGCAAAAAGCGGCCCCGCGCGATTACGACACCAGCAAGAAGATCACCGAGCAGAGCGATGGCCTGCTGGCAAAAGTCGGGATGGGCATGGGGTCCGCCGTGGCGGTGCTGTTCCAGTCCGGGCGCGACACCATCGACACGGTGCTGAAAACCATCCTGCCGTTTATGGCATTCGTCTCGGCGCTGATCGGCATCATCATGGCGTCTGGTCTGGGTGACTGGATTGCCCACGGCCTTGCCCCGCTCGCCAGCCATCCGCTGGGGCTGGTCACGCTGGCGCTGATCTGCTCCTTCCCGCTGCTGTCGCCGTTCCTCGGCCCGGGCGCGGTGATTGCCCAGGTCATCGGCGTGCTGATTGGCGTACAGATTGGGCAGGGCAACATTCCCCCGCACCTCGCCCTGCCCGCCCTGTTTGCCATTAACGCCCAGGCGGCGTGCGACTTCATCCCCGTAGGGCTGTCGCTGGCCGAAGCGCGCCAGGACACCGTGCGCGTGGGCGTGCCGTCCGTACTGGTCAGCCGCTTCCTGACGGGCGCCCCGACGGTGCTGATTGCCTGGTTTGTCTCTGGCTTTATTTATCAATAAGAGGTTTTTGCCATGACCGTGATTTACCAGACCACCATTACCCGCATCGGCCAGAGCGCAGCTGACGCATTAAGCGACCAGATGCTGATCACCTTCCGCGAAGGGGCGCCTGCGGATATCGAAGAGTTTTGTTTTATTCACTGCCACGGCGAGCTGAAGGGTGAGCTGAAGGCCGGAAGCCAGCTGGAGCTGGGCGAGGCGCGCTATGCCGTGACCGCCGTCGGCGACGTGGCTGAGCAAAACCTGCGCGAGCTGGGCCACATCACCCTGCGTTTTGATGGCCAGCCGCAGGCGGAGTATCCCGGCACGGTTCACGTCGATGGTCCGGTTCCGCAGGCTGTCACCCCAGGCTGCACGTTAAAATTTGTTGCGTAATTAAGGAGATAGACATGAGTCAGGTTGCCGTTGTCATTGGTGGGGGACAAACCTTAGGCGAGTTCCTCTGCCGTGGGCTTGCCGCAGAAGGTTACCGCGTGGCGGTAGTGGACATTCAGAGTGAGAAGGCTGCCCGCGTGGCGGATAGCATCAATACCGAGTTTGGCGAAGGAATGGCGTACGGCTTTGGTGCCGACGCCACCAGCGAGCAGAGCGTGATGGCGCTGGCCCGCGGCGTGGATGAGATTTTTGGTCGTACCGACCTGCTGGTCTACAGCGCGGGAATCGCAAAAGCCGCGTTTATCAGCGATTTCGAACTGGGGGATTTTGACCGCTCGCTGCAGGTGAACCTGGTGGGCTATTTCCTCTGCGCCCGCGAGTTTTCCCGTCTGATGATCCGCGACGGCATTCAGGGGCGCATCATTCAGATCAACTCAAAATCAGGGAAAGTGGGCAGCAAGCACAACTCCGGCTACAGCGCGGCGAAGTTTGGCGGCGTGGGGCTGACGCAGTCCCTGGCGCTGGATCTGGCCGAATACGGGATCACCGTTCACTCGCTGATGCTGGGCAACCTCCTTAAATCGCCGATGTTCCAGTCCCTGCTGCCGCAGTATGCCACCAAGCTTGGCATCAAAGAGGAAGAGGTGGAGCAGTATTACATCGATAAAGTGCCGCTGAAGCGCGGGTGCGACTATCAGGACGTGCTGAACATGCTGCTGTTTTACGCCAGCCCGAAAGCCTCGTACTGCACCGGGCAGTCGATTAACGTCACCGGCGGACAGGTGATGTTCTGATCGCGCGGGCGGAAGCCCTCGCCCTAACCCTCTCCCCCCGGGAGAGGGAATACAACAAGGAGCCGATATGGTCACCGCACTCATTACCGTCGCCGCCCTCGCCTGGATCTGCCAGATGGCGTTTGGCGGCTGGCAAATCCACCAGTTTAACCGCGCGTTTGACGCCCTGTGCCAGAAAGGTCGCGTGGGCGTCGGGCGGTCCGGCGGACGTTTCAAACCGCGGGTCGTCGTCGCGGTTGCGCTGGATGAAAACAATAACGTCTGCGATTCCCTGATCATGCGCGGGATGACCGTCTTCGCGCGGCCGGTGAAAATCCAGGCAATCAACGGCATTTCGTTGCAGGAATTGCGGCCTGATGTGATCTTTCCCCATGATCCACTCTGTCAGAATGCACTATCATTAGCGCTTAATCTGAAACATGGATAATTTCGTTGTGAAAGCTATAGCCTTGCGAAATTATCATTTCGCAACCTAAGGAACGAAGCGCCTATGAAACCTCGTCAGCGGCAGGCGGCCATTCTCGAGTATCTGCAAAAGCAGGGAAAATGCTCGGTAGACGATCTGGCCCACTACTTTGACACTACCGGCACGACAATACGCAAAGACCTGGTATTGCTCGAAAATTCTGGCGCCGTCATCCGAACCTACGGCGGCGTGGTGCTCAACAAAGACGAAGCGGACCCGCCCATCGATCACAAAACGCTGATCAACACCCACCAGAAGGCGCAGATTGCCGAAGCGGCGGTAAAATTTATCCACGATGGCGACTCTATTATTCTGGATGCAGGCAGCACCGTACTGCAGATGATCCCCCTGCTCAGCCGCTTTAATAACATCACCGTGATGACTAACAGTCTGCACATCGTTAACGCCCTGTCAGAGTTTGACAGCGAGCAGACCATCCTGATGCCCGGCGGCACCTTCCGTAAGAAATCCGCGTCGTTTCACGGGCAGCTGGCCGAGAACGCCTTCGACCACTTCAGCTTCGATAAACTGTTTATGGGGACCGACGGCATCGACCTGAACGCGGGCGTCACCACCTTCAACGAGGTGTTCAACGTCAGCAAAGCGATGTGCAACGCCGCGCGGGAAGTGATTTTAATGGCGGACTCGTCGAAGTTTGGCCGTAAAAGCCCCAATATTGTGTGCAGCCTGGAAAGCGTCGACAAACTGATTACCGACGCAGGTATCGACCCGGCGTTCAAAAAAGCGCTGGAAGAGAAAGGCATCGACGTGATCGTAACCGGAGAAAAAGATGAGTGATTTTCTGTTAAACGCAGGCCGCCAGACCCTGATGCTGGAACTGCAGGAAGCCAGCCGCCTGCCGGAGCGTCTGGGCGAGGAGTTTGTGCGCGCGGCCAACACCATTATCCAGTGCGAAGGAAAGGTGATTGTCTCCGGGATCGGTAAATCCGGCCATATCGGCAAGAAAATTGCCGCGACCCTGGCCAGCACCGGGACACCGGCGTTCTTCGTGCATCCGGCAGAAGCGCTGCACGGCGATCTGGGGATGATCGAAAGCCGCGACGTGATGCTGTTTATCTCCTACTCCGGTTCAGCCAAAGAGCTGGATCTCATCATTCCGCGCCTGCAGGAAAAGGCGGTCGCGCTGCTGGCGATGACCGGAAAACCCCGCTCGCCACTGGCGCTGGCCGCCAAAGCGACGCTGGATATTTCCGTGGAGCGCGAAGCCTGTCCGATGCACCTCGCCCCCACCTCCAGCACCGTTAACACGCTGATGATGGGCGACGCGCTGGCGATGGCGGTAATGCAGGCGCGCGGCTTTAACGAAGAAGATTTTGCCCGTTCGCATCCGGCGGGCGCGCTCGGCGCACGACTGCTCAATAAAGTGCACCATCTGATGCGCACCGACGATGCCATTCCGCAGGTCAAGCTCGATACCAGCGTCATGGACGCGATGCTGGAACTCAGCCGCACCGGCCTGGGCCTGGTGGCGGTGTGTGACAACGAGGGCTTTGTGAAGGGCGTCTTTACCGACGGCGACCTTAGGCGCTGGCTGGTGGGTGGTGGCAAGCTGGAATCGCAGGTGTCAGAAGCGATGACCCAGGGCGGGCTAACGCTGAACGCTGAGAGCCGCGCTATTGAGGCCAAAGAGAGCCTGATGAAACGCAAAATCACCGCTGCGCCGGTGGTGGATGACGCCGGCAAATTGTGTGGCGCCATCAACCTGCAGGATTTCTACCAGGCCGGGATTATCTAACGCTTTAGTCCGAGGCGCTTCGCCAGCCGGTGCAGGTTGGCGACATCCATCTCCAGCGCCCGCGCGCACGCTGCCCAGTTGCGGTTGTTCTGCTCCAGCGCGCGGGTAATCATCTGGCGCTGGAACGCTTCCGTCGCCTCGCGCAGGTTCTCATTTACACTCTCTGGCACACGCTGCGCCACCGTCTGTATGGCATCATCCTGCAGGGCAAAATGACGCGCGTGGATCACTACCTCATCACCCAAACGCGCCGCCCGCGCCAGTACCACCGCGCGGTGGATCGCATGCTCCAGTTCGCGCACGTTGCCTGGCCAGCTGTAGCTCAGCAGATGCGCTCTCGCCCCCGGGCTTAACACCACGCGGGAAAGCCCCATCCTGAGACGGCACTGCTCGCAGAAAAAGCCCGCCAGCAGCAGCACGTCGTCCCCGCGTTCGCGCAGCGGCGGCACGGTAAGCGGAAAGACGCTCAGGCGATGATAAAGATCGGCGCGGAACTGTCCGGCCAGCACCGCTTCACGCAGGTCGCGGTTGGTCGCCGCCAGCACGCGCACGTCCACTCTTAAGCTGCGGTCATCCCCCACGCGCTGGATATCGCCGTACTGCAACACGCGCAGGAGTTTGGCCTGGAGTGACAAGGATAATTCGCCAATCTCATCCAGAAACAGCGTGCCGTTATCGGCCATCTCAAACTTGCCGCTACGGTTGCTGATGGCCCCGGTAAACGCCCCTTTGACGTGACCGAACAGCTCGCTTTCCGCCACGCTCTCCGGCAGCGCGGCGCAGTTAAGGTACACCAGCGGGTTCACTGCGCGCGGCGAGGATTCGTGAATGGACTTCGCCACCAGTTCTTTCCCGGTGCCGGTTTCACCGAAGATCAGCACGTTCAAATCGGAGGCGGCGACAATCTCAATCTCTTTTTTGAGCTGCGCCATGCCCGGCGAGAGGCCAATCATCTCCGTGTGCGCCACCTGCTCAAACGCCGCCGGGCTGCCGGGAAGAATATTCTGGCTCTCCAGCTGTTCAATCAGCAGGGCGTTGTTCAGCGCCCCGGCGGCCAGCGCGGCAATCAGGCGCAGCTCTTCGTCGCTGAAGGTGTCGAACTGGTCCGGCGACATGCCGTCGAGCGTCAGTGCCCCAATCAGGTTTTGCCCGGCAAACAGCGGCAGGCCGATGCAGGCGTGCACCTTCAGGCTCTCCTGGCCCGGAATAAGCCCGTCGTACGGGTCGGGCAAATCGCTGTCCGCCGGGAAACGCACCACGTCCCCCGCCCGGGCGATGGTCTCCAGCCGCGGATGACCTTCAAGGGTAAAACGCCGCCCGAGAACGTCCCTGGACAGCCCGTCGATAGCCAGCGGAATAAACTGCCGCCCCTCGTAGCGGAGCAGCGCCGAGGCATCGCACGCCAGCACGTGGCGCAGCGTGGAGATCAGCCGCTGAAAGCGGTCCTGATGGCCGATACCGGTTTGCAGTTCAATGGCGATCTTCGCCAGCACGTCTACGGAAAAGCTCATGTCTGCCTCGCTGTCATTTTGACAATACACATTGTCATATTGACTGCAATATGAATAGTCATAATGACTACCAATTAAGAGTCATAAAAATAATAATCTAGTAAAATCAATAAAATAAAATTTGGCACGCAACTTGATATAAGCAAACCATCTTATTTGAAAAACGCGATTTTACGCTGAGGTTGCTATGTCTATTCTGGTTAAAAATAACATTCATTGGGTTGGTCAACGTGACTGGGAAGTACGCGACTTCCACGGGACGGAGTACAAAACGCTGCGCGGCAGCAGCTACAACAGCTATCTCATCCGGGAAGGTAAAAACGTGCTGATCGATACCGTCGATCACAAATTCAGCCGCGAGTTCGTGCAGAACCTGCGCAGCGAAATCGATCTCGACGCCATCGACTACATCATCATCAACCACGCGGAAGAGGACCACGCCGGCGCGCTGACCGAGCTGATGTCTTACATTCCGAACACGCCGATCTACAGCACCACCAACGCCATCGACTCGATCAACGGTCACCACCACCATCCGGAGTGGAATTTCCACACCGTGAAAACCGGTGACACCCTGGATATCGGCAACGGCAAACAGCTGATCTTCGTGGAAACCCCGATGCTGCACTGGCCGGACAGCATGATGACCTACATGACCGGCGACGCGGTGCTGTTCAGCAACGACGCCTTCGGCCAGCACTACTGCGACGAGCGCCTGTTCAACGACGAAGTGGATCAGACCGAACTGTTCGAACAGTGCCAGCGCTACTACGCCAACATCCTGACCCCGTTCAGCCGTCTGGTCACGCCAAAAATCACCGAGATCCTCGGCTTTAACCTGCCGGTGGATATGATTGCCACTTCCCACGGCGTGGTGTGGCGTGAAAACCCAACCCAGATTGTCGAGCTGTACCTGAAATGGGCGGCGGATTATCAGGAAGACCGCATTACGATTTTCTACGACACCATGTCCAACAACACCCGCATGATGGCGGACGCCATTGCCCAGGGCATCAACGAAGTGGATCCGAACGTGGCGGTGAAGATCTTCAACGTGGCGCGCAGCGATAAAAACGAAATCCTCACCAACGTCTTCCGCTCTAAAGGCGTGCTGGTGGGTACCTCCACCATGAACAACGTGATGATGCCGAAAATTGCCGGTCTGGTAGAAGAGATGACCGGCCTGCGCTTCCGTAACAAACGCGCCAGCGCCTTTGGCTCTCACGGCTGGAGCGGCGGCGCGGTAGACCGTCTCTCCACCCGCTTACAGGATGCGGGCTTTGAGATGTCCATGAGCCTGAAGGCCAAGTGGCGCCCGGATATCGACGCCCTGGAAATCTGCCGTCAGCACGGCCGCGATATTGCCCGTCAGTGGGCGCTTGCACCGCTTCCGGAAGCCGCACCTACCGCAGCTCCAGCGCCTGAAGCGACCGCCTGTGGTTCTGCCGCCGCCGATCTCGGCCCACGCATGCAGTGCAGCGTCTGCCAGTGGATCTACGACCCAGAGCTGGGCGAGCCGCTGCAGGACGTTGCGCCAGGCACGCCGTGGAGTGACGTGCCGGACAACTTCCTCTGCCCGGAATGTTCCCTCGGTAAAGACGTCTTTGATGAACTGGGTACGGAGGCAAAATGAATAACGGCATCGTCATCATCGGCTCGGGCTTTGCCGCCCGCCAGCTGGTGAAAAATATCCGCAAACAGGATGCTAACGTACCGCTGACGGTGATTGCCGCCGACAGCATGGACGAGTACAACAAACCTGATTTAAGCCACGTCGTCAGTCAGAATCAGCGCGCCGAAGATCTCACCCGCCAGACGGCGGGGGAGTTCGCGGAACAGTTTAACCTGCGTCTGTTTCCGTACACCTGGGTCACCGATATCGACGCCACCGCGCACGTGGTGAAAGCGAAGGAGAAAACCTGGCAGTACGACAAGCTGGTGCTGGCCACGGGAGCCTCTGCGTTCGTGCCGCCGGTTGAAGGCCGCGAGCTGATGATAACGCTCAACAGCCAGCAGGAGTATCAGGCCAGCGAAACCCTGCTGCGCGATGCAGAGCGTGTAATGATTGTCGGCGGCGGGCTGATCGGCACCGAGCTGGCGATGGATTTCTGCCGGGCAGGCAAGGCCGTTACCCTGGTTGACCACACAGCGAGCATTCTGTCGGCACTAATGCCCGCAGAGGTTAGCAGCCGCCTGCAGCATCGTTTGACCGACATGGGCGTCCATCTGCTGCTCAAATCGCAGCTGCAGGGCCTCACTAAAACCGAAGGCGTCATTCGCGCATCGCTTGACCACGGCCGCAGCGTTGAGGTGGATGTCGTGGTTGCCGCGACGGGACTGCGCCCGGAAACCGCGCTGGCTCACCGTGCTGGCGCAGAAACACACCGCGGCGTGAAGGTCGATAGTTATCTGCAAACCACGCAACCCGATATTTACGCGTTGGGGGACTGTGCTGAGATTAACGGTCAGGTGATGCCTTTTTTACAGCCAATTCAGTTAAGTGCGATGTATCTGGCGAAAAATCTGCTCGGCGGCAGCGCGCCGCTGAAATTACCCGCCATGCTGGTCAAGGTTAAAACACCGGAATTACCGCTGCACCTGGCCGGTGAAACGCAGCGTCAGGATCTGAACTGGCAAATCACCCTCGAATCGCAGGGCATGGTCGCGCGAGGCGCGGATCTCGAGGGTCAAATGCGCGCCTTTGTCGTCAGTGAAGACCGGATGAAGGAGGCTTTCGCTCTGCTGAAATCGCTGCCCGCTTAATCCGTAGTCTCCTGCCACACTGACTTAACCTTTGGATTTTATTGTCCACCGCCCCGATGTCCCGGGGCTTTTTTTGCGCATTTTATTCACGAAATAAATACATATTAGATAAATCATCATTTTTAATCCCTTATTGATTACATCCATAATTTTTAAATGCGGAACACCTGAAAAACATCAACCTGTTTTATTCCCTGATTCCGGCTTAGTCTGATTATTAATTACTCAGCCGGAGACCTCCCATGGCGACTTTCACTAAAGAACTACACTATCTTTCAACCTATTTTAAGCAGGTTAAAAAATCAGAGCATATATTGTTTCGCTGGCTCTACCTGAGCCCGGAGGCGCGCATTGAGCGTCTGCGCGAACTGATGATGCCCGTGAGCGCCCCTAAAAAATGAGTGCGCCCAAAGCTTACAGGCCGGGTATGCCCAGCGCAACCCGGCAAAAAGCGGAACAAATAATTCAATTCATCATTGTTTATTTAAATATAAATTAGCTGAACAAATATAATTAAATTAATTTATGCTGCATCACAATTTCATCCATCCTGCTTTCGCATTAAAATAAAAACTGTTATTTTTCGATGTGAATTAAGTTTTACTGGAACCCACTCTCATGAATGCATTTAGTTATTTGCAGCGTCTGGGTAAAGCCCTGATGTTGCCCATCGCCACGCTACCAGTGGCGGCGATCTTATTACGTCTCGGTCAGCCCGATGTTTTTAATATTCCCTTTATTGCCAGTGCGGGGGGCGGTATTTTCGACAGCTTACCGCTACTTTTTGCCCTTGGCATCGCCATTGGTCTGGCTAAAGACAACGCGGGCGCGGCCGCCCTTGCCGGTGCCGTCGGCTTCCTGGTGCTGACCAAAGCCACGGCGGTCATTAACGCATCCATTAACATGTCCTTCTTCGCAGGGATTATTGCTGGCGTGGTCGCAGGCCACTGCTATAACCGCTTCTCGAATACCAAACTGCCGGACTTCCTCGCCTTCTTTGCGGGCAAGCGGCTGGTCCCGATCGTGACCGGGCTTATCTGCCTGTTCATCGCCTGGGTGTGCGGCTACGTCTGGCCTTCCGTGCAGCACGGGATTGATACCTTCAGCCTGCTCGTTTCCCGCAGCGGCGAACCGGGCTGGTTTATCTATGGGGTGCTCAACCGCGCGTTGATTCCGTTTGGCCTGCACTACATTCTGCACTCCGTCTTCTGGTTTAGCCTCGGCGACTGTCTGAAGGTCACCTATGACGCCGCGAGTGCGGTACATAACATCTGCCTCGCACCGGATGTGGTGAAAGGTCTGGTGGTCGGCGGTGCCGTACCAGGCATCGAGGGGTCCTCTGTCACCCAGATTGCCACCGACCTGACCCGTGGCGACCTTAACCGCTTCTTCGCAGGTGACCCGCATGCCGGCGTTTACATGGCCTGGGCATACCCGATCTTTATGGGCGGTCTGCCGGGTGCTGCGCTGGCGATGTATTTTGCCGCGCCGAAAGCCCGCCGTTCAGCCGTAGGCGGGATGCTGCTCTCTGTAGCGCTGACGGCTTTCCTGACCGGCATCACCGAACCGATTGAGTTCTCCTTCCTGTTCCTCGCACCGGCCCTGTATGCCCTGCATGCAGTCCTTGCGGGTGTCAGCATGGTGATCGCCAACAGCCTCGGCGTGCTGCACGGCTTTGGTTTCTCAGCCGGGTTGATCGACTTTGTGCTTAACTGGGGACTTGCCACGAAGCCGTGGATCTTAATCCCGCTGATTGTGCTGTTCTTCGCGATCTATTTTGTCGTGTTCACCTTCGCGATCCGCGTCTTTAAGCTGAAAACGCCGGGACGCGAGGAGGAGGACACCATCACGGGTGGGTCTGACGATCAAAGCGAGGCCATTGCCCGGTACATTGTGGCGTTGGGTGGTAAAGAAAACCTGAAGAGTGTCGACGCCTGCATTACCCGCTTACGCCTGACGCTGGTGGATAACAGCGTGCTGGATGAACCGGCGCTGAAAGCGCTGGGTGCCAAAGGTATTCTGAAAATGGGTACTCAGAATGCGCAGGTCATACTCGGCCCTCAGGCTGAAAGCATTGCCCTGAAGATTCGGGCACAGACAGAAGCCTGACGCTGAGCGTTCCTGTTCCCTCTCCACACAGGAGAGGGAATAAAACCGGAACACTTCATCTATCCAGACCTTATTTATTCCGCAAAACACCCTACACTCTCAACATCCCTTATCGTCACCGGAATGTCGCTATGCGCCAGCTTCAGAAAATCCGTCAGTATCAACGGCTTTATCAGCATTACGGTGCTGCGCCAAAGCCGACCACCATCGCGGAAGTGGCGGAGGTGGCAGTGTGCAGCGAACGCCACGCGCGCACCCTGCTGCGCCAGCTGGCGCAGAGC
Source organism: Enterobacter sp. WCHEn090032 (assembly GCF_003986875.1). Classification (NCBI taxonomy): domain Bacteria; kingdom Pseudomonadati; phylum Pseudomonadota; class Gammaproteobacteria; order Enterobacterales; family Enterobacteriaceae; genus Enterobacter; species Enterobacter sp. WCHEn090032. Next base: position 71,935 of record NZ_RXRN01000007.1, on the reverse strand, counting down.
GGCTGGCTAAGCTGGAACGCCCAGCCGGGACGCGGGCATCGGGCCATCCTGCATTGCCTGGCGACCACCAGCGAACTGAGCGCGCCACTGATGCACGCCTGTCTGGAGAAAGGGGATTACCAGAGCGCGCTGCAGCTGGCAGACGGTGATCCGGCCAGCCTGCATCACATCATCACCCCGTTTTTAGGCGGCAAATGGTTAAAACATCAGCCGACGCTGCGCATACCCTGGTACCGCGCCCTCACGTCGCTTGATCCGTCTCTTCAGCGCCGCCGTGCCGAACAGCATATTATCTGCGCGGTTCACGCGGGGCTGACGCGCTACGCGCCCGGCCACACGCAGCCGGTAGCGGATTTAGCCCACCACTGGGAAATTGATGATGACAAACTGCGCTGGCGCTTCTACCTGCGCAGCGGCGCGCACTGGCATAACGGGCAGGCCATCAGTGATGAAGATATTCTCAGCGCGCTGCACCAGCTGCTGGCCGACCCGGCCCGCAGCGCAGGGCTCGCGCACGTTACTCAGGTATCGCTTGTCGCCCCCTGGTGTCTGGAGATCGCACTCACCGCACCCGATGCCATGCTGGCCCATCGTCTGGCGCATCACGCCTGTCGCCTGCCGCATCCGCAACAGCCGGGTATTGGCGCAGGTCCCTTTGCTATCGCCCATCATCACTCTCACTACCTGCGCCTTGAGCGCCAGCCGTGGTACTTTGCGGCGCACCCGCTGCTGCATGCGATCGAGTTCTGGCGAACCCGCAGCGAGACGGAAAAAACCGCCTGGATCACCGTAGGGAAAGGCGAAAACGCCCGGGAGTCTGTCACCTCCATCAGCAGTGGTTTTGCCTGGCTGATGCTCAACGTCGGGTTGCCGCAGCCGCTGGCGGCCTGGCTGCGTCAGGAAATTCAGCAGATTAATCAGCAGAACATCCACCGGGATGATGTCGACACCCGCACGGAAATTCTTCCCGGCATCACGACCCCCGTATTTCCGGAAGCGTCCGGGGTGGCGCTTCCCGCCACCCTGTCGCTGGTTTGCTATCACACGCCTGAGCTGTGCGAGCTTGCCAGCATGCTGCAAACACGCCTGAAAAAGCGCGGCTGCGAGCTGATCATCCACAGGAAAGATCGTGAGGCGTGGCATGTCCCCGACGCGCTGACGCAGGCGGATATCTTACTGGGGGATTATCTGGCGGGGGAATTGCCGGTCTTTGCGCTGGCAGAGTGGTTTACTGAAGAGCCTGCCTGGGCCACCGCCCTGGGGCAGGGTCCGTGGCAAAAAGCGAAGCAGACCCTGATGCGCTATTGCGAAAGCGAGGAGAGCCTGCAAACAGCGCTGCCGTCTTTCTTCCAGTCCTTACTTGAACGCGGCGCCTGCACGCCGCTGTTCCACTACCGCTATCGTCTTAATACCCTGGAAAACGTGCAGGACATTGTGCTGACCGCCAGCGGCTGGCTCGATTTTACCCGCGCCTGGCTGCCGCCAGCTCAGGAACGTACCACCAGCGCGTCGTAGCCGCGCCAGCGGTAGTTGACCATCGAGATCAGCCAGCAGGCGACAAACAGCCCGACGACCACAAACCCGGCGTTGCCCAGGTTGTCGTTCACCGCGCCAATCACATCCCAGACGCCGCCGCTGAGGCCGAATTTGTCCATCAGCAGACCCAGCGCTTCCAGCCCGCCGATAAACAGCGCCACCACCACGGAGGTACCGGTGATGGTCATGTTGTAGTAAAGCTTGCGCTGTGGCTTGTTAAACGCCCAGCCGTAGGCCCCCACCATCAGCAAATTGTCGAGAGTATCCACCAGCGCCATGCCGCTGGCGAAGAGCGCCGGGAAGACCATGATGGACCACACCGACATGCCGTTTGAGGCGCTGGCGGCAGAGATACCCAGCACGCCAATCTCGGTGGCGGTATCAAACCCCAGGCCAAACAGAAAACCGACCAGGTACATCTGCCAGCTCTTGTTGACCAGGCGGAACGTCGCGCCGAACAGCCAGTTCATCACCCCGCCCTGCGCCGGAAGGGCAATCTCCCCCTGCACGGGCTGGCCGTTTTTCAGCGCCTGGAAACTGCGCCACACGCCGCGCAGGATCACCATATTCACCAGCGCCATTGCCAGCAGGAAGGTCGCCGACACCGCCGTGCCAATCAGGCTGCCGGTCTCGTGAAACCACGCCATATTCTTCTGAAACGCCGTGGCGGTCGCGGCAATGGCAATGGAGGCCAGCACCACAATGGTAGAGTGCCCCAGCGAGAACCAGGCCCCGACGCCGGACGGGCGTTTTCCCTGCTGCATCATCTTACGCGTCACGGTATCAATGGCCGCAATGTGGTCGGCATCCACCGCATGACGCAGTCCGTAGCACCAGGCCAGCAGGCTTGCCGCCATCAGCGCCGTGCTGTCGCTGAAGGTGTGCCATGCCCATCCCCAGGCCAGCAGGTTTGCCATTACCAGAGCCAGCAGCAGAAGCGCGGCGCGAGGTTCATTGCGTAAGAGTCGTAACATTTTAAATCCTTTGTGAACATGACCGGGCAGCGGCGACCACCGCCTGCCCGAAGGAGATCGCTCCGTCACCTGCGGGCAGGCGCGAAGGAAAAAGAAGCGTAAAGTCAGAAAGATAATGACGCAGACGCGCGCGCAGCAGACGGTTATGCAACACGCCGCCGCTGAAACACACCGTGGTCAGCGACAAGCGCCGGGCATGGAACGCGGCGAGCTCTGCCAGTCCTTTTGCCAGCGCGTCGTGAAACGCCCAGGCGCGCGCGCTGGGTTCCGCTTGCCACGCCAGCCATTGCTGCCAGAACAGGGAGAGATTACCCACCGACAGCGTGACCGGATGCACAGCGCCTTCGCACTGCGACGCCAGGGCTTCGAGCCGACAGGCGGCTTCCCCTTCCCAGGATTGGGTTTCGATACCCAGTGCGCAGGCGATAGCGTCAAACAGGCGACCGCACGACGACGCCTGCGGCGCATTGATGCCACGCTGGATAGCCTTCGCCAGCAGCGGCCAGTTCTGGCGTTGTACCGCACGCGTTTCCGGGTAATGCTGCCAGTCAGGGACAAACGCCAGACAGTGGGCGAGGAGATTTCGCCACGGCTGCCGGGCCGCGAGATCGCCACCCGGTAGCGCCACGGCCGGCAGCCCCCCCAGACGTTCGCAGGTAAGATAGTTCACCCGCAGGCACTCTCCGCCCCACAGCTCACCGTTTTCACCCATGCCGATCCCGTCCAGCGTCAGGGCGATAGCGTCTCCGCCAACGAGCGGCCAGCCGTTTTCGGCCAGGCACGCCGCTGCGTGGGCGTGATGGTGATGCACATTTTCAAGAGGCAATGCCTGCGCTTGCGCCCACTGGCGAGCACGGTATCCCGGATGGGCATCGCACACGACGCGCTCCGGCTGAAAGGCGTAAATGCCCTGCATCACCGACAGCGCTGAACGCCATTGCGCTTCCACACCGTCGTCACTGAGATCGCCAAAATGCTGGCTCAGCACCGCCTGGTTTCCGCGCACCAGACAGAAGGTGTTTTTCATATCCGCCCCGGTGCATATCATGGCGGGAATATTTTCGAACCCGGCAGGTAACGTGATGGCATCGGGCACAAAACCACGCGCGCGGCGCAGCATCACACCGTCCCGATCCATCACTGAATCGTCCATCCGTTGCAGGATGTCACGGTTATGCAGCAGGAAGCCGTCCGCGATGTCGCTGAGCTCATCCAGTGCCTGCTGGTTGGTGAGGGCAGGCGGTCTGCCGCTGAGATTGCCGGAGGTCATCACCAGCGGGCGCTGGCAGTCCATCATCAGAAGATGCTGCAGCGGGTTCGCAGGAAGCATGATGCCCACGGTGTCCAGACCCGGCGCGATACCTTCCGGGAAAGCGGGCAGCCATGCTGTTGGCGTGAGCACGATGGGTGCGGCGGGTGAACATAACAACGTCTGAACCGGCTCAGGTAACCCATCCGCGTTCGGGATCATCACTGCCAGCGGTTTTGCTGGCCGCTGTTTGCGTGCCCGCAGCCTCGCCACCGCCCGCGGGTTGAGTGCATCACAGGCGAGGTGAAAGCCCCCCAGACCTTTGATGGCGACAATACCGCCGCTTTTCAGCATCTGCACCGCCGCGCGCAGCGCAGCCTCGCGGACAGCAGTAACGTCCCCTGCCCGCCACTCAAGCGCGGGACCACAGTCCGGGCAGGCGATCGGCTGGGCGTGAAAACGTCGGTCCGCGGGATGGCGATACTCCGCCTCACACAGCGGGCAGAGCGGGAATGGCGCCATTGCCGTGGCCGGACGGTCATAGGGCATGGCGCGAATAATGGTGAAACGCGGGCCACAGTGGGTACAGTTGATAAACGGGTAGCGGTAACGGCGCTCGTGCGGATCGTTCATCTCCGCCAGACAGGCGGGACACGTGGCAGCATCCGGTACAATCTGGGTGTCCATCGTCCCACCCGCGCTTTGGCGGATGGTGAACGCCTCCGGCACATGCGTCCAGGTGAAAGGCTGCGTGTCGATACTGTCGATGCGTGCCAGCGGCGGGCAGTCCTGGCGCAGCCTCGCGGTGAAATGCCCCCCATTACCCGCGAGGCGCACCAGCACGCCCTCTCCGTCGTTGCAGACATCGCCGGTCAACTGCAGCGCCTGCGCAAGCTGCCAGACGAAGGGACGGAACCCCACGCCCTGCACCTTGCCACGCACCCGCAGCTGGATGCCGTTAACGCTCATAACGACTCAGAACAACAGCGATGACGATGTGTCGAACGCCGCGCGACGGCGCTTCTCGGCGCTCATCTGCTCAAGCTTATCGCGATCCACGCAGACCAGCGCGTGGGTCGGGCAGGCTTCCATGCAGGCCGGGCCGGCTTCGCGGTGGTAGCAGAGGTCACATTTATTGGCTTCGGCTTTCTCCGCCCGCACGTTCAGCCCCATGCCGCTGTTACGCACGACCGGACGAACCACCACTTCCATCGCGCCATACGGGCAGGCAACGACGCAGGTTTTGCAGCCAATACAGCGCTCCTGCATCACATGCACAAACCCTTTTTCACGCGCGATCGCCCCGTTCGGGCAGACGTTGGCGCACGGCGCATCTTCGCACTGACGGCAGATAGCGGCGGTGGAAATATTCACGCCTTTAATGACGTGGATGCGCGGTAAAAACGTCTCAGGGGTGAGCGACGCGCAATCCTGATCCGCCTGATGGGAAACCACGCACGCCACTTCGCAGGTACGGCAACCAATACACTTACTGGCATCGGCCATAATAAAACGGTTCATCTGCTTCTCCAGCATTACAGTTATGCGCGGAGATATTCATAAACCGTGCCAATTATTAAAGCTTTGATTTATCGCAATTTTATAATCGACACTGGGGCTGTCATCGTCATTTGTGACGATGACAGCTGTCGACATCAGCGATGCGGGCCGTCAATAACCGAGTCACGCAGGACCAGCTCACCGGAGAAGGTTTGCTGATATTTAAACTCACCGCCGTCGAGCATGAAGATCAGGCGGCTGATGGTCTCTTTAATCATCTCCGTCACCGGGATGCGCACGCTGGAGAGCGACGGCACGATGTAAGGGGCTATCGCCACATCGTCGAAACCGATCACCGACACCGCCTCCGGTGTCGCAACGCCGCTGTCATGCAACTGCTTCATGGCACCGATTGCCATATCGTCATTACTCGCCACCAGCGCGGTAAAGCGTTCTCCGCGCGCAAGCAGTTCGGCCACCGCCGCAGCGCCGCTGGCCGGGTTCCACTTACCCTGCGCAATCAGCCCTTCGCGCAGCGGAATGCCGTGCTGCGCCAGGGCGTCCTTGTAGCCGGAGAGACGCTCAACCCCGGTGGGGGAGTCCAGCGAGCCGGTGATAAACGCAATCTCCCGGTGCCCTTTCGCAATCAGCTGCGCCACCGCATCCTGGCTCGAGGCTTTATGATCGGACCAGACGCAGTGGCTGCTGTTTTTCCGCAGGCGGCGGTTGAGCACCATAATGGGCTGCTCGCACTTCTCGACGATCTCATCCATCTCTTCCACGCTCAGGAAACGCGGATAGATAATCACCGCGTCGCAGCGCATATCGAGCAGGTACTGGATCGCTTCGCGCTCCTCATCAGCGCTGTGCTTGCCGTCGGCGAGGATCAGCTGCCGCCCTTTTTCTTCCGTCATGCGCGCGGCGTGAAACAGCAGTTCGCTGAAGTAGACGCCGTGATACAAGGTGTTGGTCACCACCAGTCCCAGCGTCTGGGTACGTTTGGTCGCCAGGTTACGCGCCAGTAAATTCGGGCGATAGCCGCTCTCTTCAATGGCCTGAAACACCCGGTTTTTGGTCTCCTGGCTGACGTAGCCATTTCCCGACAGCACCCGGGACACCGTGGCCTTCGAAACGCCTGCCCGCTTCGCCACTTCAAGCATCGTGGTCATGTTGTTATTCCGTCTGAATCTGATGGACCGCAGTGTACTGCACTGCGGAAAAATTGTCGCAGCGGCAAAATCACGCTTTCAGCACGTCATTGCGATCTGCATCACGAAACGAAAATATGGTCAAAAAGCGATCTTGTTTCATCCATAAAAACTCATGATGATTATGTGGAACCGGTTTCCTACATTTCTCACAACGATAACAGGATCTCATCCGATGGCCAAAAATTACGCAGCGCTGGCGAACGACGTGGTCAGCGCGCTGGGCGGCAAAGAGAACATCGTCGCCCTCACCCACTGCATGACGCGTCTGCGCTTCGTTCTGAAAGACGAAAGCCTTATCGACGCGGCGCGCCTGAAAAGCATCAGCGGCGTGCTCGGCGTCGTGCGCAACGACAACCAGTGCCAGGTGATCATTGGCAATACCGTCTCTCAGGCGTATCGCGAGGTGGTGAGCCTGCTGCCGACTGACCTGCAGCCCGAGGTGCCGGAAGGGCCGCAGAAGTTGACGTTGCGCCGCATTGGCGCCGGGATCCTCGACGCGCTGATCGGCACCATGTCCCCACTGATCCCGGCGATCATCGGCGGTTCGATGGTTAAACTGCTGGCGATGATCCTTGAGATGACCGGCGTGCTGCCAAAAGGCGCACCGACGCTCACCATTTTGACCGTCATCGGCGACGGCGCGTTCTTCTTCCTGCCGCTGATGGTGGCGGCCTCGGCAGCGGTGAAATTCAAGACCAACATGTCGCTGGCGATTGCCATTGCCGGTGTGCTGGTCCACCCGAGCTTTATCGAGCTGATGGCGAAAGCCGCGCAGGGTGAACACGTTGAGTTCGCCTTTATTCCGGTGACCGCGGTGAAATACACCTACACCGTTATTCCGGCGCTGGTGATGACCTGGTGCCTGTCGTACATCGAACGCTGGGTGGATCGCATCACCCCGGCGGTGACGAAAAACTTCCTGAAGCCGATGCTGATCGTGCTGATTGCCGCCCCGCTCGCCATCGTGCTGATTGGTCCGCTGGGGATCTGGATCGGTAGCGCTATCTCCGCGCTGGTCTACACCATTCACGGTTACCTGGGCTGGCTCTCCGTGGCGATCATGGGCGCATTGTGGCCGCTGCTGGTAATGACCGGGATGCACCGCGTGTTTACCCCAACCATCATCCAGACCATTGCCGAAACGGGCAAAGAAGGGATGGTCATGCCGTCAGAGATCGGCGCCAACCTGTCGCTCGGTGGTTCGTCGCTGGCAGTGGCGTGGAAAACTAAAAACCCGGAACTGCGCCAGACGGCGCTGGCGGCGGCAGCCTCTGCCATTATGGCGGGGATCTCTGAACCTGCCCTGTACGGCGTTGCTATCCGTCTGAAACGCCCGCTGATTGCCAGCCTGATAAGCGGCTTTATCTGCGGCGCGGTGGCCGGTATCGCCGGGCTTGCCAGCCACTCAATGGCCGCGCCGGGGCTGTTTACCAGCGTGCAGTTCTTTGACCCGGCAAACCCGATGACCATCGTCTGGGTGTTTGGCGTGATGGGTCTGGCAGTGGTGCTGTCGTTTGTTCTGACCCTGCTTTTAGGGTTTGAGGATATCCCGGTCGAAGACGACGCCGAAAAAGCGCGTGCCCTGCAGAGCGCACCGGTACCGAACAACGCAGCAAAAGCATAAATTGAAAGCGAGGTAAGAATGTCTGTTTTTCCACAAGGATTTTTATGGGGCGGCGCGCTTGCCGCCAACCAGAGTGAAGGGGCTTACCGTGAAGGCGGCAAGGGACTGACCACGGTCGATATGATCCCCCACGGCGCGAATCGCCTGGCGGTAAAGCTCGGTAAGGAAAAGCGTTTTTCGCTGCGTGACGACGAGTTCTACCCGAGCCACGAGGCGATTGATTTTTACCATCGCTATAAAGAAGACATCGCCCTGATGGCGGAGATGGGTTTTACGGTGTTCCGCACCTCGATTGCCTGGAGCCGCCTCTACCCGAACGGCGACGAACCGCTGCCCAATAAAGAGGGCATTGCCTTCTACCGCGCGGTGTTTGAAGAGTGCAAAAAGTACAACATCGAGCCGCTGGTGACACTCTGCCACTTCGACGTGCCGATGCACCTGGTAACGGAGTACGGATCCTGGCGCAACCGCAAGATGGTGGATTTCTTCGCCCGCTACGCGCGCACCTGCTTTGAGGAGTTCAACGGGCTGGTGAAATACTGGCTGACCTTCAACGAAATCAACATCATGCTGCACAGCCCGTTCTCCGGCGCGGGGCTGGTGTTTGAGGAAGGTGAAAACGAAGACCAGGTGAAATACCAGGCCGCGCACCACGAGCTGGTGGCAAGCGCGCTGGCGACCAAAATCGCCCATGAGGTGAACCCGGAAAACCAGGTCGGCTGCATGCTGGCGGGTGGGAACTTCTACCCTTACTCCTGCAAGCCGGAAGACGTGTGGATGGCGCTGGAGAAAGACCGCGAGAACCTGTTCTTTATCGACGTGCAGGCGCGCGGCCGCTATCCGGCCTACTCTGCCCGCGTGTTCCGCGAAAAAGGGGTGGTGATTGTTAAAGATCCGGGCGATGACGAACTGCTGAAAAACACCGTCGATTTTGTCTCGTTCAGCTATTACGCCTCGCGCTGCGCGTCGGCAGACATGAACGCGGGCAACACCAGCGCGGCGAACATCGTGAAATCCCTGCGCAACCCGCACATTGAGGTGAGCGAATGGGGCTGGGGCATCGACCCACTCGGCCTGCGCATCACCATGAACATGATGTACGACCGCTATCAGAAGCCGCTGTTCCTGGTGGAAAACGGCCTCGGAGCGAAAGACGTCATTGATGAAAACGGCGAGATTAACGACGACTACCGCATCAGCTATCTGCGCGAGCATATCCGCGCGATGGGCGACGCGATTGAGGACGGCGTGCCGCTGATGGGTTACACCACCTGGGGCTGCATTGACCTGGTGTCGGCCTCAACGGGGGAGATGAGCAAGCGCTACGGGTTTGTCTACGTCGACCGCGACGATGCCGGCAACGGCACGCTGGACAGAAAGCGCAAAAAATCGTTCTGGTGGTATAAGAAGGTGATTGCGAGCAACGGGGCGGATCTGGAATAACCCCCTCACCCTAACCCTCTCCCCATAGGGGAGAGGGGACAAAACACACCCTCTCCCCTATGGGGAGAGGGCCGGGGTGAGGGGTTCAAACCCACCATTCCCCACCCACCCGGCAAGCCGTGAATACACCACGTCTACCGCCTCTTTCACTGGCGGCGTCATCGGGTAATAGAACCCGACAATGTCCGGCTGAATGCCCAGAAATAGTACCTCCCCCACGTCGTCCTTGATCTGATCCACCAGGTAATTCAGCGGCATATTGTGGGTGGTCATCATAAACATCTCTGCGATATCGTCCGGGTCAATCAGGCGGATCTCGCCGGGATTGAGCCCCATATCGGTGGCATCGACGATTAACAGTCTCTCCGGGCGCAGCTCGCGAATGGCCACCACGTCGTTTTCCGGCGCGCTGCCGCCGTCTATCACCACCCAGTTGCCCTGCGGGTTCGCGGCGCACATCTCCGCCAGCAGCGGGCCCGCGCCGTCGTCGCCCATCATGCTGTTGCCGACACACAGTAAAACGTCAGTCACGTAATCTCCTCACCATCAGGTAGATGGCGCTCTCCTGATGAATATCATGCAGCATGCCGAGCAGCGTTTTGCTCCATGCCTGCTGCCCGGGGGTTTGCCTGCTCAGCGCCGCGTCAAAGGCGTTGGCGAGCATCGCAATGTGGTTGGCGTCGATGACGATCTCACCGTACTTCGGCACGCCTTCCATTTTGCGCCGCGCCGGACTGCCCTCCTCCAGCGTGGCAATCCACGCCAGATAGTCTGACCACGGGCAGCTCAGCGCCGCTTCCAGGCAGTCAATCACCCCGAGGTGATGCCCAATCGCCAGGCTGTAATAGACCACCTGCTGCGCCGCATCCGGCGTGGCATCGTTCTCATCAATAAACTTACGGCTCAGCTGACTGAACACCACCGTTTCACTCATCGGATACGCGCCTCATCCACTACGCTGTTCAGGTTCGCCACAATCTCATTAAGACGCGGATCGTTTTCCGCCTCCAGCCAGCGTGCGACCTGATGCTCGCCCTGGCTCAGCAGGCGCAGATAATCGTCGGCAATCTGGCGGCCATAGCGATAGCCCGCCAGCCTGCGCGCCGTGCGGTCGACCTTCACCCGCAGCGGCTGCACCATGTCCGGGTGCAGAATGGCCGCAGGCTGGTTGTCGAGCTCGCCCGGCTCGCGGGCGTGGATTTTCTGCTCCAGCAGGCCAAGCGCCATCGCAAAGCCGTACAGCGTTGCGGCAGGCGTCGGCGGGCAGCCCGGAATGTAGACATCCACCGGCACGATTTTGTCGGTACCGCCCCACACACAGTAGAGGTCATGGAAGATACCGCCGCTGTTGCCGCAGGCCCCGTACGAGATGCAGATTTTCGGATCCGGCGCGGACTGCCAGGCCCGCAGCGCCGGCGAGCGCATGGCGCGGGTCACCGCCCCGGTAAACAGCAGGATGTCCGCATGACGCGGAGAAGGCACCACTTTGATGCCGAAACGCTCGGCGTCAAACAGCGGTGACAGGGTGGCGAAGATCTCAATCTCGCAGCCGTTGCAGCCGCCGCAGTCCACGCGGTAGACGTAGGCCGAGCGTTTGATTTTTTTCAGCAGCGACGCCTTCATCAGGCCGATAGATTCGTCCACCGTCATTGGCACCGGGATGCCGTTCGCGTCGCGCGGGCCGAGTAAATTGTCCATCAGCTGGCCTCTCTCATATGGCGGGTAATATCAATGCGGTCGGACGGCAGCAGGCATTTCTGCCGCTTACAGTCCGGACAGGTTTCAAAACTTTCCCGATGATGCTCCGCGCGGGCGTCACCGTTGTGCTGCAGCAGCGCGATGGCGTAGTCGATCTCTTTTTGCACGGCGAACGGACGCCTGCAGACGCGGCAGTGGCACAGGTCAAAGCGCGACTGCTGGAGGAAATCTTCTTTCTTCCATACCGCCAGCTCGTATTCCTGCGACAGACGAATGGCGACCGTCGGGCAGACCTCTTCGCAGCGGCCGCAGAAGATGCAGCGCCCGAGGTTGAACTGCCAGGCCAGCTCGCCGGTTTGAAGATCCGTTTCCACCGTTAAGGCATTCGAGGGACAGGCGTTGACGCAGGCCGCGCAGCCGATGCACTGCTGCGGGTTATGCTCCGGCTTGCCGCGAAAGTTTTTATCGACCGGCATCGGCTCCAGCGGATAGCGGCTGGTTTGCACACCGGTTTTGATCACTTTTTTGATAAAGGTAAACATGGCGAGTCCTTATTTCAGCGGCGAGTTCTTACGCTCGATGCTGTAGCGCTCAAGCTCTTTGTACGGCACCACCTGGCTTTTCTTCTTGCGCACGTCCACCACGGTCATGCGGTCGGTGCAGGAGTAGCATGGATCGAGGCTGCCGATGATCAGCGGCGCGTCGGAAACGGTGTTGCCGCGCAGCATGTAGCGCAGGGTTGGCCAGTTGGCGTAGGTCGCCGCACGACAGCGCCAGCGGTAGAGTTTCTGGTTGTCGCCGGTCATGCTCCAGTGGATGTCATCCCCGCGCGGCGCTTCGGCAAAGCCCAACGCGAAGCGGTTCGGAATATAGGTGAACCCCTCCACCAGCAGCGGGCCGCCCGGCAGGTTATCGAGCCCAAAGTCGATCATATTCAGCGCGGTAAACACCTCGTTGATACGCACCTTCAGGCGGGAGATGACGTCGCAGCCCTGCTCGCTGTGCACAGTCATCGGCAGCAGACCGTAGCCGACGAACGGGTGATCGGCGCGGGTATCGCGGGCGTGGCCGCTGGCGCGCACCATCGGGCCGACGTTGCTAAAATCGCGGGCAATTTCCGGGTCAAGACGGCCGATTCCCACGGTGCGCTGTTCGATATTGGGCGTGCTGAGCAGCATATCCACCAGCTCCTGCACGTCCCGGCGCATCTGCTGCGCCAGCTGGCGGGTCTGGATCATGTCGTTTTTGAGCAGGTCACGGCGGATCCCCCCGATCAGGTTCAGGCCGTAGGTTTTACGCGCCCCGGTAAGGATCTCCGCCATCTTCATCGACGCTTCGCGCACGCGGAAGAACTGCATAAACCCGGAGTCAAAGCCGACGAAGTGGCAGGCCAGGCCGAGGTTCAGCAGGTGGGAGTGCAGGCGTTCCACCTCCAGCAGAATGGCGCGGATCATCTGCGCGCGCTCCGGCACCACAATCCCCATGCCGTTCTCCACCGAAGTGGTGTAGGCGGTACTGTGGGCGAAGCCGCAGATGCCGCACACGCGGTCAGAAAGAAACGTGACTTCGTTGTAGCCCATGCGGGTTTCCGCCAGCTTTTCCATACCGCGATGGACGTAGAACAGGCGGTAGTCGGCGTCGATAATGTTTTCGCCGTCAACGAACAGGCGGAAGTGGCCCGGCTCATCGGAGGTGACGTGCAGCGGGCCGATCGGCACCACGTTGTTCTTCTTGCTGCCCAGCTCGTTGATAAACTCGTAGGTTTCGCTGTCGGTGGTCGGCGCCGGGCGCTGACGGTAGTCCATGCTGTCTTTGCGCAGGGGATAAAGTTCATCCGGCCAGTCGTCCGGCAGCACCAGGCGGCGCTCATCCGGCAGGCCGACCGGCACCAGGCCGTACATGTCGCGCACTTCGCGCTCGCCCCAGACGGCGGCAGGTACGCGCGGGGTGACGGACGGGTATTCCGGTTTATTTGGATCGACTTCCACGCGCACGGTGAGCCAGCACTTCTCCCCCTGCTCCATCGACATCACGTAGTACACAGCGTAATTGCCGCACAGCTGACGCTCGTCGTTACCGAACAGCACCGACAGCCAGCCGCCCTGCTGGTAATAGAGAAACTCCACCACCTCCGGCAGAGAGTTCACTTTTACGGTGATGGTTATCTGGTCTTTGGTTTGCCAGGACTCCTCCAGCACCACGCCGGGGAAAGCCTGATGCAACGCGGCGAGATACTGCTGACCTTTCTTTTCTTCAGACATAAAAACTCTCTTTAATCACGCCACCAGCAAGGAGACGAACGCTAAAAATGCAAAACCAAAACCGGCCCAGGTGATGCGCGACGTTTCCACAAAACGCAGGCGCGCCATGCTGTTTTCAAACAGGGCAATCACCAGCACGCCGACCAGCAGCTTGAGGGCGGCCACCACCACGGCCAGTACCAGACTGCCCGCGGAGAAGTGCGTCATCTGCCCCCACGGGAAGAAGACGCCGACAAACATCTGCAGCACTACCAGCTGTTTGAGGCTGATGCCCCACTTCAGCACCGCGAAGCCGTAGCCGCTGTATTCCGTGAGCGGCCCTTCCTGCAGTTCCTGCTCCGCTTCGGCCAGATCGAACGGCAGCTTGCCCATCTCGATAAACGTGGCGAACGCGCAGGCGCAGAGCGCCAGCACCAGCGGAATGGAGCGGGCAAGCGGCCAGTGGTAAACGGTGTGGGTGATAAAGCTGATATGGGTTGAACCCGCGACCTGGGCGGCGACCCACAGCCCCAGCAGCAGGATCGGCTCAACCAGCACGCCCAGCATCGCCTCGCGGCTGGCACCGATGCCGGTAAACGGGCTCCCGGTGTCGAGACCCGCAATCGCGAAGAAGAAGCGGGCGATGGCGAAGAGGTAGATCAGCGTAATCAGATCCCCGAGCGCAGGCAGGGGCGAGCCCACCGTCACCACCGGCAGCGCGGTGGCGATGGTCAGCATCACGCCCACCATCACAAACGGCGTCAGGCGGAAGACCCAGCCTGCAGCATCCGGGGCGACGCTCTGACGCGAGAGCAGTTTGAAGAGATCGCGGTACTCCTGAAGCACGCCAGGCCCGCGACGGTTGTGCATCCGGGCGCGCGCCACGCGGCTCACCCCGGAAAGCAGCGGCGCAGCGGCGAACAGCACCAGCGCCTGAAGAATTGCCAGTAACAGACTCATGTCAGGCTCCTCGTGAAATCACAATCACCACCAGCACCGCCAGCTCGATGACCGCCAGACGGCGGAACAGCACAGGCGCGGCGGCACTCTGCCAGCCCGGCACCCACTGCACCGGGTTCAGCCAGTGGCGCAGCTTCAGCACGGCGGCGAAGCTCTCTTTCACCGGCATGGCGAAACCGTGAGCGGTAATCACCATCGACTGTTCGTGTTCATAGCCGCAGGCCCACGCTGTCCCGCGCGAGCGGGAGACCAGTCGGTCGCGTTTGAAGAACAGCATCAGGATGAACGGCAGCAGCGGTGCGCCAATCAGCAGCAGCGCGACCATTGGCTGGGAAACGGTGGTATTCGCCACGGTCAGCGGCAGCGGAATGGCATTACCCAGCAGCGGCAGCAGCCACGGCGCGGCCACGCCGCCCGCGATGCAGCACAGCGCCAGCGCAACCACGCTTATCCCCATCAGTACCGGTGCGCAGCAGGCGTTTTCCGCCTCACGCGTACGCGGCGCGCCGAGGAAGGTGACGCCGTAAACTTTCGCCATGCACATCACTGCCAGCGCCCCGGTAATCGCCAGCCCGACCGCCAGCAGCGGCCCCAGCAGACGGGCGATAAACGCCTCGCTCTGGCCGAGCGCGAAGAAGGACTGGTAGATCACCCACTCCCCGGCAAAGCCGTTCAGCGGCGGCAGCGCGGCCATCGCCATCAGCCCGACCAGCATGGCGAGAGATATCACCGGCATTTTTTTGCCAATGCCACCGAGCTTTTCGATGTCGCGATGGCCGGTGCGGAACCAGACGCTTCCCGCCCCCAGGAACAGGGTGCTTTTGAACAGGCTATGGTTGACGAGGTGATACAGACCGCCGATAAACCCGGCGGCAATCAGCGCCGGTTGATTGAGCGCCAGACCGGTCACGCCCGCGCCAAGACCGAGCAGGATGATGCCGATATTTTCAAGGGTGTGATACGCCAGAAGACGCTGAATATTGTGCTCCATCAGCGCGTACAGCCCACCGACAAAGGCGGTAACCATACCGGCGAGAAGCAACACCACGCCCCACCACAGCGGCGGCTGACCGCCGGTCAGGGTGATCGTCAGAATGCCGAACAACCCGACTTTCATCACGACCGTGGAAAAGAGCGCAGCGGCGGGCGCTGAGGCATTCGCGTGCGCCTGCGGCACCCAGCCGTGCAGCGGGATGATCCCGGCCAGCAGGCCAAAGCCCACCACGCCCAGCAGCCAGACGTCGCTGCCCAGCGGCTGACCGTTAAGCGCCGCGAAGTCCAGCGTGCCAAAGCGTTGCCACACCCGCCAGCAGGCCAGCGCCAGCAGCAGCGTCCCGAGGCGTCCCAGCGCAAACCACAGTTTGCCGGAGGTACTGCACCCCGTCAGGAAGACGCCGCAGAGCGCCATAATCTCCGCCATCACCACCAGTGCGCCGAGGTTGCTGGCGGTAACGGTGCAGACCGCCGTCGCCATCAGCAGATTAATCAGCAGACCGTTGGCCCTGGTGTTTTGATGGCGGTGCCAGTCGATATTGAACAGGCTGATAAACAGCCCGCACAGGCCAAACGTCACCAGCCAGATGGCGTTCAGCGGCGTGATCGCAACGGAGTGACGGATGAGCGGCATGAGCGTGTCCACGGTGTGTCCGTCGAGCAGAACCATCCCGCCTGCCGCCAGCGTCATCAGGCTGCCGACCGCCCCGCCAATCCCGGCGACCCAGCCGCTCAGGGTTTTATGGAATGACAGAAGCCACGCCAGAACCGCGGTGGCCGCAAAGTACGCTACCGCGCTGGTCATCATCATCGCCGCGTTCATTTCGCCCCCTCGTTAAGCGTCTGTAGCAGAGAAAGGTCGCCAACATCGCTGTTGATGGTCAGCTCGCGTTTACGCTTGCGGGTACGGGCGATGTCGCGAATGTTAACCAGAATCAACGCGTTGGTTGGACAGGTGCGCACGCAGGCCGGGCCTTGTTCATCAAAGCTGCACAGGTCGCATTTCACCGCAACGGCGCGGATGCCGGGCACCCAGTCCAGCAGCGTGCTGACGCGTGCCGGAGCAGGCGGCGCGGGCGGGGCTTTTGGCGAGTTGGCATTCGCCGGAATATGCAGCGGGCGGCTGCCGGAAAATTCAATGGCGCCGAACGGGCAGGCAATGCCGCACAGCTTGCAGCTTACGCACAGGCTTTCGTTCAGCTGGACAGCGCCGTCCACGCGGGTGATGGCATTTACGGGACAGACACCCGCACAAGGGGCATCTTCACAGTGATGGCAGAGCTGCGGGGCAGACTCTTTTTCATTACGCATGACGTGCAGGCGCGGCATGGACTGCAGCCCATGCAGGCGATGCGTTTCCGAACACGCCGCCTCACAGGTTCGACAGCCAATACAGACCGTCGAGTCAGCAATTACAAAACGGTTCACCGGGTCATCCTCTGGTGATAGTCATTTTTGACGAAAAACTGTCTTGTCGACACTTTTCGACACACAGGGGTCAGGCCACGTTCGCTGAGGCATTTCCGTCCATCAGCTGCTTCAGATTGACCGGGAGATCGTGTTCAACGGCGGCGTACAGGCTGTTATAAACCGGGGCGATTTTTTCCAGATAGTGCTCCAGCACCTGCTGGCGATCGCGGTTGCTGACGTGGCCGTCCACCATGCCGTCGGCCATCAGCTGTGCTTTCGCAATACACTGTTTTTCGCCGTCTTTTGTCTCAAGGTGGTACTCAATGGTGTGGCTGTTGAAGTTATCCGCCAGGGTGACATTGATGATGAAATGGCCGAAGAGGACAAAGCGCATGTCCCCCTGCGCCGCACAACTCATCGCATGGTGAAGACGCGCTTTCGAGAGGGTGATGCCCTGAACCAGAGAGTTGCAGTAAAGATGCCACTGGTCCTGCAACTGCTGATGACGCTGCGCGATGTAATCTGCTTTTTCGCTGATTTCCCAAATAGTCATAAAAGGTATCCGTTTAATGGAGATAGCGGCTGTTAAGCAGATTCCATGCCAGTTTTTATCCAACTGATTTTTAAGAATTTTAATTAAAAACTGGCTGTCAACTTTGCGGTGTCGACGTGTCATTTCGACAGCGTTGACATCGACATGCCTTAACAGAAATCAAGATGGCATTGTTATTGCATTCAATGGCGCAATTCATTGAGGAGGCGTCATGCACGAAATCACCCTCTGCCAGCGGGCTCTGGAACTTATCGAACAGCAGGCTGTGCAAAACCACGCAAAACGCGTCACCGGCGTCTGGCTGAAAGTCGGGGCGTTTTCCTGCGTCGAAACCAGCGCCCTGACCTTCTGTTTTGAACTGGTGTGCCGCGGCACGCTGGCGGAAGGCTGCGAACTGCATATTGAAGAGCAGCAGGCGGAGTGCTGGTGCGAGCAGTGTCAGCAGTACGTCACCCTGCTGTCGTCGAAGGTACAGCGCTGTCCGCAGTGTCAGAGCACCTTTCTTCGCATCGTGGCGGATGACGGCATGCAGATCCAACGCCTCGAAATCGAGAAGGAGTAAAGTATGTGTAGTACCTGCGGTTGCGCCGAAGGCAACCTGTATATAGAAGGGGATGAACATCATCCCCACTCCGCGTTTCGCTCCGCGCCCTTTGCACCTGCCCCACGCCCTTCTGCGACATTGACCGGGATCGCTTTCGCCCCGCGACGATCCGATGCGGGCGATCTTCACTACGGCCACGGCGAAGCGGGTACCCACGCGCCGGGCATCAGCCAGCGTCAGATGCTGGAGGTGGAAATCAACGTCCTGGACAAGAATAACCAGATCGCCAACCGTAACCGTGCCCGCTTCGCCGCCCGCAGACAGCTGGTGCTGAACCTGGTCTCCAGCCCCGGCTCCGGCAAAACCACGCTGCTCACGGAAACGCTCAACCGCCTGAACGGGCGCGTCTCCTGTGCGGTGATTGAAGGCGATCAGCAAACCGTTAACGACGCGGCGCGCATTCGCGAAACCGGTACCCCGGCGATCCAGGTGAATACCGGCAAAGGCTGCCATCTCGATGCGCAGATGATCGCCGACGCCGCCCCGCGCCTGCCGCTTGAAGATAACGGCATCCTGTTTATTGAAAACGTCGGTAACCTTGTCTGCCCGGCGAGCTTCGACCTGGGCGAACGGCACAAAGTCGCGGTGCTTTCGGTGACCGAAGGCGAAGACAAGCCGCTGAAGTACCCGCATATGTTTGCCGCCGCCTCCATCATGCTGCTCAACAAAGTCGACCTGCTGCCGTACCTGAACTTCGACGTGGATAAATGCCTGTCCTGGGCCCGCGAGGTGAACCCGGATATTGAGATCCTGCTGGTCTCCGCTACCCGCGGCGACGGCATGGACAGCTGGCTACACTGGCTGGAGAACGAACGATGTGCATAGGCGTACCGGGACAGATTCATGCCATTGACGGTAATCAGGCCAAAGTTGAGGTCTGCGGCATCCTGCGCGACGTCGACCTGACCTTGGTGGGCAGCAGCGATGAAACCGGCGTCTCGCGTCTCGGCCAGTGGGTGCTGGTCCACGTGGGGTTCGCCATGAGCGTGATTAACGAAACGGAAGCCCACGACACGCTGGATGCGCTGCAGAACATGTTCGACGTGGAGCCGGACGTCGGGGCGCTGCTGTATGGCGAGGAGCGATAATCATGCGTTACGTGGATGAATACCGCGCACCCGAGCAGGTGCTACAGCTTATCGGGCATCTGAAAACACGTGCGGCGCTGCTGGACTACACGGCGGAAAACCCGCTGCGGATCATGGAGGTGTGCGGCGGACATACGCACGCCATTTTCAAATTTGGCCTCGACCAGCTGCTGCCGGAGAACATCGAGTTTATCCATGGCCCCGGCTGTCCGGTCTGCGTGCTGCCGATGGGGCGCATCGACAGCTGTATCGAGATTGCCAGCCGGCCCGACGTCATTTTCTGCACCTTTGGCGACGCGATGCGCGTTCCGGGGAAAAACGGCTCGTTGCTGCAGGCAAAAGCACGCGGAGCCGACATCCGGATCGTCTATTCGCCGATGGATGCCCTGACGCTGGCAGCGGATAACCCCACGCGCAAAATCGTGTTTTTTGGCCTGGGGTTTGAAACCACCATGCCCGCCACCGCCATTACGCTGCAGCAGGCGAAAGCGCGCAGCGTCGATAACTTTTTCTTCTTCTGCCAGCACATTACGCTCATCCCCACGCTACGCAGCCTGCTGGAAGCGCCGGGAAACGGGATTGACGCCTTCCTGGCGCCGGGCCATGTCAGCATGGTGATTGGCACAGATACCTACGGTTTTATCGCTGAACAGTACAATCGTCCGTTAGTGGTCGCTGGTTTCGAACCACTTGATCTACTGCAAGGTGTCACCATGCTGGTTGAGCAGAAAATAGCGGCCCTGAGTGCCGTGGAAAACCAGTACCGCCGCGTGGTGCCGGATGCAGGAAATGAACGGGCACAGCAGGCAATAGCCGACGTGTTTTGCGTCGAAGGCGACAGCGAATGGCGTGGCCTGGGGCTGATTGCCGAATCCGGCGTGCGCCTGACGCCGGCCTATCGCGCGTTCGACGCCGAAGCGCATTTCCGCCCGCAGCCGCAGCAGGTTTGCGACGATCCGCGGGCCCGCTGCGGCGAGGTGCTCACCGGTAAATGCAAGCCTCATCATTGCCCGCTATACGGCAACACCTGTAACCCGCAAACGGCGTTTGGCGCGCTGATGGTCTCCTCCGAAGGAGCGTGTGCCGCGTGGTATCAGTATCGCAACCAGGAGAGTGAAGCATGAAGACGGTTGAAATGGCGCACGGCAGCGGCGGACAGGCGATGCAGCAGCTGATTAACCGGCTGTTTATGGAGGCTTTCAGCAACCCCTGGCTCGCCGAGCAGGAAGACCAGGCGCGCATTGACCTCGCGACCCTCACCGCGCAGGGCGACAGGCTGGCGTTCTCCACCGACGGCTACGTGATTGACCCGCTGTTCTTCCCGGGTGGCGATATCGGAAAGCTCGCTGTCTGCGGCACGGCGAACGACATCGCCGTCAGCGGCGCCATTCCACGCTACCTCTCCTGCGGGTTTATCCTCGAAGAGGGGTTACCGATGGAGACGCTCACAGCGGTGGTCAACAGTATGGCGCAGACCGCCCGTGAGGCAGGGATAGCTATCGTCACCGGCGATACCAAAGTGGTGCAGCGCGGCGCGGCCGACAAGCTGTTTATCAACACCGCCGGCATCGGGGCGATCCCCGCCGATATTCACTGGGGCGCGCAGCGCCTCAGCACGGGCGACGTGCTGATCGTGACCGGCACGCTGGGCTGCCACGGAGCGACCATCCTCAACCTGCGCGAAGGTCTGGGGCTGGACGGCGAACTGCGCAGCGACTGCGCGGTGCTGACCCCGCTGATCCAGACGCTGCGCGCAGTTCCCGGCGTGAAAGCGCTGCGGGACGCCACGCGCGGCGGCGTGAATGCCGTGGTCCATGAATTTGCGGCAAGCTGCGGATGCGGGATTGAACTCACCGAGCGCAGCCTGCCCGTAACGCCCGCCGTTCGTGGTCTGTGTGAGCTGCTGGGGCTTGACCCGCTCAACTTTGCCAACGAAGGCAAGCTGGTGATTGGCGTTGAACGCACTTCTGCACCCGCCGTTCTGGAACAGCTGCGGTCACATCCGTTTGGACACGAGGCGGCGATAATTGGTGAAGTGGTTGAGCGCAAAGGGGTGCGCCTGACCGGGCTGTATGGCGTGAAACGGACGCTGGATTTGCCGCACGCGGAACCCTTACCCCGAATTTGCTAGGCCGCGCCATAAGCGGCCAGCGTGGAATTTTTGCTCGTTTCTACTGGAAAGCACTATGCCATATACACCGATGAGCGATCTTGGACAGCAGGGGCTGTTTGACATCACGCGCACACTTTTACAGCAGCCCGATCTGGGCGCGCTAAGCGATGCCCTGACGCGTCTGGTCAGGCAATCGGCGCTGGCCGACAGCGCCGCGATTGTGCTCTGGCATAGCGGTACGCATCGCGCGAGCTACTACGCAACGCGTGATAATGGCAAAACGTTTGAATACGAGGATGAAACGTATCTGGCCCATGGCCCGGTGCGCCGCATTCTCTCCCGGCCTGAAGCGCTGCACTGCAACTTTGAGGCATTCCGACAGGCGTGGCCGCGGCTGGCGGAGAGCAATCTGTATCAGCCCTTCGGGCATTACTGCATGTTGCCGCTGGCGGTAGAGGGCCAGATTTTTGGCGGCTGCGAGTTTATCCGCACCGCCGACCAGCCGTGGAGCGAGGCGGAATACGAGCGCCTGCATACCTTCACCCAGATTGTGGCCGTCGTCGCGGAGCAGATCCAAAGCCGCGTGAACAATAACGTCGATTACGACCTGCTGAGCCGCGAGCGCGACAACTTTCGTATTCTGGTCGCCATCACCAACGCCGTGCTCTCCAGGCTCGATATGGATGAGCTGGTCAGCGAGGTGTCAAAAGAGATCCATCACTATTTTAAAATCGACGCCATCAGTATTGCGCTGCGGGGGCACCGTAAGGGCAAGCTGAACATCTACTCCACCCACTATCTGGATGAGGCTAACCCTGCCCATGAGCAGAGTGAAGTGGACGAAGCCGGTACGCTTTCCGAGCGGGTCTTTAAAAGCAAAGAGATCCTCCTGCTCAACCTGAACGAGCAGGATACGGTGGCACCCTACGAGCGAATGCTGTTTAACACCTGGGGCAACAAAATCCAGACCCTGTGCCTGCTGCCGCTGATGTCCGGCGACACCATGCTCGGCGTGCTGAAGCTGGCGCAGTGTGAGGAGGGAGTATTTACCACCGCCAACCTGAAGCTGCTGCGTCAGATCGCCGAGCGTATTTCCATCGCCCTGGATAACGCCCTCGCCTATCAGGAGATTCATCGCCTGAAAGAGCGGCTGGTGGATGAGAACCTCGCCCTGACCGAACAGCTCAACAACGTGGACAGCGAGTTTGGTGAAATCATCGGGCGCAGCGATGCGATGTACAGCGTGCTCAAGCAGGTGGAGATGGTGGCGCAAAGCGACAGCACGGTGCTGATTCTGGGCGAAACCGGCACGGGTAAAGAGCTGATTGCCCGCGCCATTCACAACCTGAGCAACCGCAACAGCCGACGGATGGTGAAGATGAACTGCGCCGCCATGCCGGCGGGGCTGCTGGAAAGCGATCTGTTCGGTCACGAACGCGGCGCGTTCACCGGGGCCAGCAGCCAGCGTCTGGGCCGCTTTGAACTGGCCGACAAGAGCTCGCTGTTCCTCGACGAAGTGGGCGATATGCCGCTGGAGCTACAGCCAAAACTGCTGCGCGTCCTGCAGGAGCAGGAGTTTGAGCGCCTGGGCAGCAACAAGCTTATCCAGACTGACGTGCGGCTGATTGCCGCCACCAACCGCGACCTGAAAAAAATGGTCGCCGACCGCGAGTTTCGCAGCGATCTCTACTATCGCCTGAACGTGTTCCCGATCTGCCTGCCGCCGCTGCGCGAACGTCCGGAAGATATCCCCCTGCTGGTCAAAGCGTTTACCGCGAAGATTGCCCGCCGGATGGGGCGCAACATCGACAGTATTCCTGCAGAGACGTTACGCACCCTCTCTTCGATGGAATGGCCCGGCAACGTGCGCGAGCTGGAAAACGTCATCGAACGTGCGGTGCTGCTGACGCGCGGCAATGTGCTGCAACTCTCCCTGCCTGAAGTTACGCTACCTGACGTAACCGCGCCCGCCGCCGAGACGGCAAAAGAGGGAGAAGATGAATATCAGCTCATTATGCGCGTGCTGAAAGAGACCAACGGCGTGGTCGCCGGACCGAAAGGTGCCGCCCAGCGCCTGGGGTTAAAACGCACCACCCTGCTGTCGCGCATGAAGCGTCTTGGGATCGATAAAGAGAGCCTGGTCTAACGCCTTATCCCGGCGGTGTTTTCTGACACCGCCTTTTGTCACCCTGCGCAATTGTCCCTCATTGACACAAAATCGTTTCCTCTGTATAAAATTCCGCCTTAATAATGAGTTTCATTTGCATCAATAACAATATTCATCAAGGGTAGCGTTTCATGAAGAAGGTCATCTGCGCGTTAGGCCTGGCGGTTGCGTCGGTCAGTTCTGCTCTGGCAACCACATATCCTCTGACCATTGAAAACTGTGGCTATAAAGAGACATTCACCAAAGCGCCGGAACGCGTCGTGGCCCTGGGTCAGAATACCGTCGAAATTTTGCTCCTGCTGGGCCTGGAAGACAAAGTGAAGGCCAGCGCCTTCTGGCCGACCAAAGTGCTGCCGCAGCTGGCGGAACAGAACGCGAAAATTAAAACCCTGACGGTAGAAATTCCTACGCTTGAATCCGTTCTCGCACAAAATCCTGACTTTGTCCCCGCGCAGACTCCCCTGCTGCTGGGGCCTGAAAGTAAGGTTGCCAAACGCGACGATCTGATGACCCTGGGCGTGAACAGCTACGTGTCCCCGGGCATGTGCGCGACCAAAAAAGCCACCGGCGATATGTACGGCAGCCGCCAGAAACTGTGGGATATGACCTATCTCTATCAGGAGATTGAGGATTTCGCCAAAATCTTTAACGTGGAAGATCGCGGTCAGGCCGTGATTGCCGATTTCAAAAAACGTGAGGCTGACCTGCGCCAGGAATTCAGTAAAAACAAAAAAGATCTCTCCTTTGTTTTCTGGTTCTCAAGCTCCTCCCCTTCTGCGGACGCCTACGTCGGCGGTAAAAATAGCCCTTCCGGATTTATTGCCAGCCTGCTGGGCGGCCATAACGCCATCACCTCCGAGACCGAATGGCCAACCGTGGGCTGGGAAAGCATTATTGCCGCTAATCCGGATGTCATTGTGGTCTCAAGCCTCGACCGCAACCGCTGGGCGCTGGATAACGCGGAAGAAAAAATCAAATTCCTTAAAAGCGATCCGGCGGTCAGCCAGCTGGATGCGGTGAAAAAGGGTCATATCGTGGTGATGGACGGCCAGGCGATGAACCCGACGATCCGCACGATTTACGGGGCTCAGCAGGTTGGCGAACAGCTCAGAAAACTGGGGCTGAACTGATGACCACCGCCGTCCTTCAGGCCAGGCAGAGCCTGGTTCTGACGACCTCATGTTTGCTTGCCTTTGTCCTGCTATTTCTGGTTATCGCGCTGAGCGTCAGCGTCGGCGAGCTGTCCATTCCGCTGCAGAACGTCTTTTATGCCATCAGCAATAAAATGGGGCTCACCGGGGTTCCGCTCAACCGTATCTATGAGAGCGTCATCTGGGACTTTCGCCTGAGCCGCGCGCTGGTGGCAGCCTGCTGCGGCGCGGGGCTGGCCATCTGCGGCGCCGTATTGCAGAGCCTGCTGAAGAACGCGCTGGCGGAGCCATACGTGCTGGGCGTATCCGCCGGCGCGTCGACTGGCGCGGTCTCCGTGGTGGTGTTGGGGATCGGCACCGGCGCGGTGTCGCTTTCTGCGGGTGCCTTTGCCGGGGCGTTCGCCGCCTTTGCGTTTGTCGCGTTTCTGACCAACGGCGCGCGTGGCGGAAATGAACGAACCATTCTGGCGGGCGTTGCCGCCTCGCAGCTTTTCAACGCCATTACCGCCTACACCATCAGCACTTCCGCCAGCGCCCAGCAGGCGCGTGACGTGATGTTCTGGCTGCTGGGCAGTTTCAGCGGCGTGCGCTGGCCCGAATTCCAGCTTGCCCTGGTGGTGGTGCTGATTGGGTTAGCCGTGTGCCTCTACTATTCCCGGGCGCTGGATGCCTTTACGTTCGGCGATGACGCCGCGGCGTCGCTGGGCATCGCCGTCCCGTGGGTACGTCTGGCGCTCTTTACCACCACCGCGCTGATCACCGCGACCATCGTCAGTATGGCGGGCTCAATCGGCTTTGTCGGGCTGGTGGTGCCGCACGTCATGCGTTTCCTGTTCGGGCCGCTGCATCGTACATTGCTGATCGCCAGCGCGCTGGCAGGGGCGATCCTGATGGTGCTGGCGGACATCGCCTCGCGCATGCTGATCGCCCCGCAAAGCCTGCCCGTCGGCGTCGTGACCGCGCTGGTTGGCGTTCCGTTCTTTGCCGTGATTATCTACCGCTCAAGGAATAAGTGATGAGTATCTGCGCTGAACATATTACCTGGAAGGTGGGTAAAAAAGTCATCGTTAATGACGTTTCGCTGACGGTGTCTCGCGGGGAAACGGTCGGCTTGCTTGGCCCCAACGGCTGCGGTAAATCATCGCTTCTGCGCATTCTGGCTGGTCTGCGCCGCCCGGACTGCGGCAGCGTTACCCTGGACGGTCAGGACATCGCCCGCATCGCCAAAAAACAGCTTGCCCGCCGGGTGGCCTTCGTTGAACAGCACGGGATGACCGACGCGAACATGCGCGTGCGCGACGTGGTGAAGCTCGGGCGTATTCCGCACCACTCCGCTTTTTCCAACTGGAGCAGGCATGATGACGAAACCGTCACCGCCGCGCTGCAACGGGTGGATATGCTGGATAAAAGCGATCAGGGCTGGCTGAGCCTCTCTGGCGGCGAGCGCCAGCGCGTCCATATTGCCCGCGCCCTGGCCCAGACCCCGACGGAAATCCTGCTCGATGAACCGACCAACCACCTGGATATTCATCATCAGATGCAGCTGATGCAGTTGATCAGCGAATTACCGGTCACCAGCATTGTCGCCATCCACGATCTCAACCACGCCTCGATGTTCTGTGACTCGCTGATTGTGATGCAGAAAGGGCAAATTGTGGCCACAGGAACGCCGCAGGAGATCCTCTCCGAGGCGCTGCTCTGGGATGTTTTCCGGGTAAAAACCAAAATTGAGATCTCGCCGTTCCATGGCAAAAAGCACATCCACTTTATCGTTTAGGGGCGAGTGAACGACGATGCCCCTTCGCCCTGCCACCGCGCTCTGGCCGCCCGTTTTACTGGGCAGCCAGTTTGTTTTTAACATTGGCTTTTACGCCGTTGTCCCCTTCCTGGCGATATTCCTGCGCGACGATATGCTGCTCTCCGGCGGGCTGATCGGGCTGATCCTGGGGCTACGCACGTTCTCCCAGCAGGGGATGTTTATCGTCGGGGGTGCGCTCTCGGACCGCTTTGGCGCGAAAGTCGTGATCCTGAGTGGGTGTGTTATCCGCGTCGCGGGCTATCTGCTGCTGGCGTTCGGGGAATCGCTGTGGCCGATTATTCTGGGCGCGTGTCTGACAGGCGTGGGCGGCGCGCTATTTTCTCCGTCTATTGAGGCATTGCTGGCGAAAGCAGGCACGCACAGCGAGGCGAAAGGTAAACGAAGCCGGGCGGAGTGGTTCGCGCTCTTTGCGGTTTGCGGGGAACTCGGTGCCGTACTGGGCCCGGTTGCCGGCGCCCTGCTAACCGGCCTGGGCTTTCGTCAGGTGGCTCTCGCGGGGGCTGGCGTCTTTATCGTTGCGCTGGTGGTGCTCTATTTTTGCCTGCCCGCGTCACGTCACGCCGCGCAGACGCTAAAGCTCGTTCCCTGGTGGACGACATTCCGCCAGCCCCGCTTTGTCGCCTTTATCATTGCCTACAGTTCGTGGCTTTTAAGCTATAACCAGCTCTATCTGGCGCTGCCGGTAGAGATCCAGCGCTCTGGCGGTAACGAGAAAGATCTCGGCCCGCTTTTTATGCTGGCCTCCGTTCTGATCATCACCTTACAGCTGCCGCTGGCGCGTTTCGCCCGGCGTGTGGGCGCTGTGAGGATCCTGCCGGTGGGCTTTTTGCTGCTCTCCGCCGCCTTTGCAAGCGTGGCAATGTTTGCGTCGACGGCACCGCCAGAGGGCTGGCTGCGCCTGCTGCCGTCGGTCTGTTTTGTGACGCTGCTGACGCTGGGACAGATGTTGCTGGTACCCTCGGCAAAGGATCTGATACCGAGGTTTGCCGAGGAGTCCACGCTGGGGGCACATTATGGCGCACTCGCCACCGCTGGCGGCATTGCGGTACTGGCAGGAAACTTGTTGTTTGGTAGCCTGCTGGATCGCGCGCTGGTGCCCTCAACGCAGGCAATGTATCCCTGGCTGCTGCTGGCCCTTTTCCCACTCTGCAGCGCGCTGGCCCTGAACGTGATTTGCCGCCCGCTGAGACGCTGAACCGGTCACTTTTTCGGGCGATACTTTTCAGGCAGCTCCGGCACGGGACGACGGTCATCAATCAGATGACGAACGGTCAGGATCGGGTGACGCCATAACATACGCGGGCCAGCCCAGCGCATAATCTGCTTCATCTCTTCCCGTTTTGCAGGCTGGTAGCAGTGCACCGGACACTGTTTGCAGGCAGGCTTTTCTTCACCAAATACGCATTTATCCAGACGCTTATCGGCGTAGGCATTCAGCGCCTGATAATGCCCTTCGTCCTGAGACGCGTCAGGACAGTGTTTTTCATACAGGGCGATCATTCTGGCGATCGTCTTTTTTTCACGAGAAATTCGTTTACCAGACATAGCGGTTCACTGGTTAATAACATGCATTAATAATACCTCTTAATGTCTCTGTTTTCAGTTGTTGCATGTCATTTTCTGAACCCGCCTTCCACTTTTAAGCCTCCACCAGCCACGTTTTACTGGTATTTTATACAGGCATTAAGAGCCCAGCTGCCGTCGTTATGGAGGATGTATGCAAGAGATCGCCAGCACTAAATACTATCGCCGCTTAAAAGTCGGTTATTTCAGAAAACGTCACGAAGACCGGAAAACTAAAATTCCGACACGTTACAGCGTACATGCGGCGTTGAGCTTAAAAGGCGACTGGCTTGAACAGGCAGGTTTTACCACCCACTCGCAGGTGCGTGTAGGGGTCGAACAGGGGAAAATCGTTATTGAGTTACTGAACCCTGGCGAAGCATAGCGTCACACGTAAGCCAGCGTAACCTCCTGATGATACCAAAGCGGTATCATCAGCGAGAGCAGAAGAAAATAGGACGCTTTCCTACGGTAAATAGAAAACCTCTGGGCCCTTGTTTCAGGATTGAATAGTTTAACTTATGGTTCGGGTAAATAAAGAAATCAGGCAACACGTCGCCGAGAACGTTATCTGGCAACGATTCGTCATTCACATCATGGATCTTTACCGACGTAAAATGGAAGGAATCTTTGTTTTCCGTCCAGACATAGGACACATCTCTTCGGATAACTGCCGTCGGCTTATCATTTTTAAAATACGTACCGCTGACCGCTACCACACCGGTCTGCTGCTGCATGGTATACATAAAGTCCAGGGTAAGGTTTGCACGAACATCTTCATGAAAAACAACGATAGAGACGGAACAGGCTTCCGTATTATGTTTTTTTTCTAAGTGATAATGGTAAAGCCATGACGCCAGCGCGCCAACGGCAAACAGTAAGAGACACATTATCGCAGTTGACCTTTTAGTCACTGATTGTACCCCCTGAAATAAAGCGTAACGCAACCGGCATCTTCTTCTTGTTCATAAGGTTTTCTGCAAATAAGTACCGACAGTGCCGGAGCAGTACTGGATGAGGAGAAGTAGACCCACGGATATTTTTTACAATCGAGCCCCGTTTGCAGGATAATTTTTTTATAACGCGTAAAGTTTCCGATACTTTTAATATCGTCGTTTCGCGAGAAAAAATGACACCCGTTTTCGGTGCTGTTTATTGTGTAATCTTTAAAAAAATCTTTCTTTGAGTAGTCATGCACGGCCAGATGGAGAATAAAATACCCCCCCCAAAAGAGAGGACCATAAGTAATAGCGAAACATAGCGACGATATTGTTAACGCGGCGCCTTAGCACTCACCTGTGCGACAGCGGTTTCAGCGATGCTCTCTTTCGACACGGTGACAGGAGGCGCGTCTGATGCCACGCTCTCAGGCGCGTTTACTGATTCGGCCACGTCGTTTTCAATGCGGGTAACGCTGACGCCTTTTTCAATCTGGAAACCTTTTCTCGGGACGGTGGCCACCAGCGTATCGTCTGTTTCTCCCGTTGAGCGTAGCCCGCGCCGGATAATGGAGATATTCTGATAAAGCGTATTGGCAGGAACTAACATCCCGTCCTCACCCCAGACTTTATCAAAGAACGTCTTTTGGTGGACCACTTCCGGGGAAGATTCAAGCAGAAGAACCAGACACCGACTGGCTGGCGTTGTGAGAATTACGCTTAACTCAGGGCGGGTCAAAGAGACAAGTAAGTTTTTCTCTGGACAGAATTTAATATTATCGTTAATTATCCAGAACATAGAATACTCACTATACAGTAAACAGATTCAAAAACTGTTGATATAGATGGCAATTATACTCTGTGAATAATCCTTGTCAAAGCAGCCAGTTAGCGCATTAGTACCGGTACTTCATTAAAATAAAAAGGATTATCTCAGGAAAAAAGACCGGCCAGTCATCCTGCACGATTACGCTTCTTAAACGGAAATAAAAATAATGACGTTATATTCTGAACGAATTAATCACGGTTGACGTTTAATGCGCGATAACAATCGTTCAATGCTCTGGTGACGGCCACAGAAGCACAGCGCACCGGCCACAGCCAGGACGACGCGAGACCATCTTTTGTGTGTGGAATCAGGTACGCATTTTGCGTCGAAAGAGCCTGCACGTCTGTTTTCCTGCACTACAGACTCCGTTATCATGGTCGCTTCACAATTCATGATAAGAAACACAGGATTTCATGAGTTCCAATGAGAGATAACACTGACAATAAAAAAGACAACTCATTGAATTTTATAAAATGGACACGGTAACCTAATGAGTACACTAGAGAATTTCGACGCCCATACCCCCATGATGCAGCAGTACCTGAAGCTGAAAGCACAGCATCCGGAAATCCTGCTGTTTTACCGTATGGGCGATTTTTACGAGCTATTTTATGACGATGCTAAGCGTGCATCGCAGCTGCTCGACATCTCGCTGACCAAACGTGGTGCATCGGCGGGTGAGCCCATTCCTATGGCTGGTATCCCCCATCACGCGGTAGAAAATTACCTGGCGAAGCTGGTGAATCAGGGGGAGTCCGTCGCCATTTGCGAACAGATCGGCGATCCCGCGACGTCCAAAGGTCCGGTGGAACGCAAAGTCGTGCGTATCGTCACGCCAGGCACCATCAGTGATGAAGCTCTGCTGCAGGAGCGTCAGGATAATTTGCTTGCCGCACTGTGGCAGGATGGGAAAGGCTTTGGCTACGCGACGCTCGACATCAGCTCCGGACGTTTTCGTCTGAGTGAACCGGCTGACCGTGAAACGATGGCAGCTGAACTGCAGCGCACCAATCCGGCAGAATTGCTCTATGCCGAAGATTTTGCCGAAATGGCGCTCATTGAAGGCCGCCGCGGGTTACGCCGTCGTCCGCTGTGGGAGTTTGAAATTGATACCGCGCGCCAGCAGCTGAATCTGCAGTTTGGCACCCGCGATCTGATTGGCTTTGGTGTCGAAAATGCCCCACGCGGGCTGTGTGCGGCAGGTTGCCTCCTGCAGTACGTGAAAGATACCCAGCGCACCGCCCTGCCGCATATCCGCTCGATCACCATGGAGCGCCAGCAGGACAGCATCATCATGGATGCCGCCACGCGCCGTAATCTGGAGATCACCCAGAACCTGGCGGGGGGCGTCGAAAATACGCTTGCCTCGGTCCTCGACAGTACGGTGACCCCCATGGGCAGCCGCATGCTGAAACGCTGGCTGCACATGCCGATTCGCGATACCGGGACGCTTGTTTGCCGTCAGCAGACGATTGCCGCGTTGCAGGATCGCTATACCGAGATACAGCCCGTCCTGCGCCAGGTGGGCGACCTGGAGCGTATCCTGGCCCGTCTGGCTCTGCGGACCGCGCGTCCACGCGATCTCGCTCGGATGCGTCACGCGTTCCAGCAACTGCCAGAGCTGCGTGCTCAGTTGAGTGACGTTGACAGCGAGCCGGTACAGAAACTCCGCGACACCATGGGCGAATTTACCGAGCTTCGCGAGCTGCTCGAACGCGCCATTATCGATGCGCCTCCGGTACTTGTTCGTGATGGCGGCGTGATTGCCCCTGGCTACAATGCGGAGCTGGACGAATGGCGCGCGCTGGCCGACGGCGCGACGGACTATCTTGATAAACTGGAAATCCGCGAGCGCGAACGTCTTGGACTCGACACCCTGAAGGTCGGCTATAACGCGGTACACGGTTACTATATTCAGATCAGCCGCGGGCAGAGCCATCTGGCACCGATTCACTACGTGCGTCGCCAGACGCTCAAAAACGCTGAACGCTATATTATTCCCGAGCTGAAAGAGTACGAAGACAAAGTCCTCACCTCCAAAGGCAAAGCGCTGGCGCTGGAAAAACAGCTGTATGACGAGCTGTTCGACATGCTGATGCCGCATCTGGCCGACCTGCAGTTAAGCGCCAGTGCGCTGGCAGAGCTGGACGTGCTGGTGAACCTGGCTGAGCGCGCTGAAACGCTGAACTATACCTGCCCAACCTTTACCGACAAACCCGGCATTCGTATTACCGAAGGCCGTCACCCGGTGGTTGAGCGAGTGTTGAATGAACCGTTCATCGCCAACCCGCTGAGCCTGTCACCGCAGCGAAGAATGCTGATCATTACCGGTCCGAACATGGGCGGTAAGAGTACCTATATGCGCCAGACGGCGCTGATTGCCCTGCTCGCCTATATCGGTAGCTACGTTCCGGCGCAAAAAGTGGAGATTGGCCCCATCGACCGGATCTTTACCCGCGTGGGTGCAGCGGACGATCTGGCGAGCGGTCGCTCAACCTTTATGGTCGAGATGACCGAAACGGCTAACATTCTGCATAACGCGACGGAGCACAGCCTGGTGCTGATGGACGAAGTGGGACGCGGAACATCCACCTATGATGGTCTGTCGCTGGCCTGGGCCTGCGCGGAAAGTCTCGCGAATAAAATCAAAGCCATGACGCTGTTCGCTACCCACTATTTCGAGCTGACGCAACTGCCGGAAAAAATGGAAGGGGTGGCTAACGTTCACCTTGATGCGCTGGAGCATGGCGACACCATCGCCTTCATGCACACAGTGCAGGATGGCGCAGCGAGCAAGAGCTATGGCCTGGCCGTCGCGGCGCTGGCAGGGGTACCGAAAGAGGTGATCAAGCGCGCGCGTCAGAAGCTGCGTGAGCTGGAAAGCCTGTCTCCCAACGCGGCGGCGACGCAAATTGATGGCACGCAGATGTCGCTGCTGGCACCTGCGGAAGAGACATCACCGGCGGTGGAAGCGCTGGAGAATCTCGACCCGGATTCCCTGACGCCGCGCCAGGCGCTGGAGTGGATTTATCGGTTGAAGAGTCTGGTTTAGTTTTCTGCGGTCTTTTGCCCGGTGGCGCTACGCTTACCGGGCCTACGGTTTTTGTAGGCCGGGTAAGGCGAAGCTGCCACCCGGCACGACCGGCAAGCACCGGTTTTTTTTTACAACAACGGCGGGATCGTTGGCACCTGCGGTGCCTCATCAATATCCTTCTGCGTCATACGAAACGCTTCCGGATAGTGCTCGCGGCTGGTACGACGCAGCGGTTCGGTATCGCGCCAGGTATACAGACAATGCTGGCACTGATAAACCGTCCAGACCCCTTTCACCGGTGAGGTTGCCATCACTTCAATATGTTCATCGGCACAACGTGGACAAATCATCTTTTCCTCCTTATTGACGTGCTGCCAGCATGGCGGTCAGTTTTTCAGCCCAGGCTTTGGTTTCAGGAAGATCCTGTACCGGCTGGCTATAATGGCCACGGTTGTCCGGTGCCACAGGCGTGGTGGCATCGATAATCAGTTTGTCGGTAATGCCTGCCGGGCTGGAGCCCGGATCGAGTTCAAGCACCGACATATTCGGCAGCTGCACCAGATCCCCTGCCGGGTTTACTTTCGACGACAGCGCCCACATCACCTGCGGGAGGTTGAACGGATCGACATCCTCATCCACCATAATCACCATCTTCACGTAGCCCAGACCGTGCGGCGTGGTCATGGCGCGTAAACCGACCGCGCGGGCAAAGCCGCCGTAACGTTTTTTGGTGGAGATAATCGCCAGCAGACCGTGGGTGTACATCGCGTTCACCGCCTGCACTTCCGGGAATTCTGCTTTCAGCTGCTGGTAGAGCGGCACACAGGTGGCCGGCCCCATCAGATAGTCAATCTCGGTCCACGGCATGCCGAGGTAGAGAGATTCGAAAATCGGTTTGGTGCGGTAAGAGACCTTATCAATTCGCACTACCGTCATGTTACGCCCACCGGAATAGTGCCCGGTAAACTCACCGAACGGCCCTTCGATTTCACGTTTACGGCCCTCAATCACCCCTTCCAGGATCACTTCAGAGCCCCATGGCACATCAAAGCCGGTCAGCGGCGCGGTGGCTATCGGGTACGGGCTTTCACGCAGCGCACCCGCCATTTCATACTCGGATTGATCGTATTTCAGCGGCGTCGCGCCCATCAGAGTGATAATGGGATCGTTGCCGAGCGTAATCGCCACCGGCAGATCTTCGCCGCGCTCTTCCGCTTTGTGCAGATGCAGGGCGATATCGTGCATCGGTACCGGCTGCAGGCCAAGCTTACGCTTGCCCTTCACTTCCATGCGGTAGATCCCGACGTTTTGCTTGCCGAAATTATCCGGGTCGAGCGGATCGCGTGAGACTACGCACGCTTTGTCGAGATAGAAACCCCCGTCGCCGTCGTTCAGGCGAAACAGCGGCAGAATATCAAACAGGTTTATGTCCTCACCGTCGACCGTATTCTGCGCCCAGGCCGGATTGGCGCGGCGCTCTGGCGCAATCGGAAATTTATCCCAGCGACGAATAAACTCGTCGATCTGTTTTTTCACCGGCGTATTGGCCGGAAGCCCCATTGAGATGGCATGGTTATGCCAGGAGCCTATCGTGTTCATCACCACGCGGGCATCGGTAAACCCGCGAATGTTATCGAACCACAACGCCGGCGCGCCGTCACCGATGCGTCCCGTCGCGTTGGCTGCCGCCGCCAGATCTGGCTCGGCGTTCACCTCTTCTTCAATTTTCAGCAGTTGCCCTTGCTCATCGAGCGCCTGCAGGAAGCTTCTCAAATCATCAAATGCCATCTTTATTCTCCTGTGAAAGATGTTTCGCTTCGCGTAACCCGTTCCAGCGGCGCGCCTTTTTATGCTCCAGACCAAACTGATCAAGCACGCGCGTCACGATATGCCAGGTGATGTCATCGGCGGTTTGCGGATGGTTGTAATACGCAGGCATGGGCGGCACCATCGCCACACCCATGCGGGAAAGTGCGAGCATGTTCTCCAGATGAATGGTGCTGAGCGGCGTTTCACGGGGAACCAGCACCAGCTTGCGTCCCTCTTTCAGCACCACATCGGCCGCACGGCCCACCAGCCCTTCGGCATAACCGGCACGGATGCCCGCCAGTGTTTTCATGCTGCAGGGAATGACGATCATGCCGTCGGTGCGAAACGAACCGGAGGAGATGGTCGCGGCCTGGTCCGCCGGGCTGTGGACCACGTCAGCCAGAGCAGCGACATCCTGCGCGGTGCAGGACGTTTCCAGCTCAATGGTGGTTTTTGCCCACTTCGACATCACCAGGTGGGTCTCCACCTCCGGCATTTCCCGCAGCGCCTGCAGCAGCGCCACGCCCAGCGGAGCCCCCGTTGCCCCCGTCATTCCCACGATCAATCTCATTCAGCACCTCAATATTTTGTTCGTATACGAACATTGTAGATAAGCTACTCCCGGATCGTTTTTCTGACAAGATCGTTCGTACACGATCACACAAATTGCTAAAAGTTGCTGCGTTAAAATCCAGAGCAATAGCGGCTATGATAGAGGGAGATTTTTTCCGTCGGAGTGTTCATGGAACTAAGACAAGAGGCGTTCCATCTGTTACGTCAGCTTTTTCAACAGCATACCGCGCAGTGGCAACATGCCTTACCGGAACTGACCAAGCCGCAATATGCGGTGATGCGCTCAATTGCTGAGCATCCGGGAATTGAACAGGTGGCATTGACTGAAGTGGCGGTCAGCACGAAAGCGACTCTGGCGGAAATGCTGAGCCGCATGGAGGCGCGCGGGCTGGTCAAACGCGAGCACGACCCGGCAGATAAGCGCCGCCGCTTCGTCTTCCTGACACCAGAAGGTGAAGCCCTGCTTGCAGGCTGTAAACCGGTGGGCAACGCGGTGGATGAGGCGTTTTTAGGACGTTTAAACAAGGTCGAGCGGGAGCAGTTCTCTGCTCTCATCAAAAAGATGATGCACGATTAATTCACGCTGGTGCGCATAAAATCGATAAAGGTGCGCACTTTCGCTGAGAAATGCCGGGCATCAGGATAGACCGCATAGATGCCCTGCCGCGCAAATGTATACTCCGGTAAAATCGTCACCAGCGTTCCCGCATCAAGCGCCTCGCGCACCAGCCATTCCGGCAGCAACGCCACCCCGCCTCCTGCGAGCGCAAAAGCCATCAGGGCCTGAGCGCTGTCGGCATACAGGCGCGGCGCTTTTTTTATCTCCAGCATTTCAGGCGCACCGCGGGCATCTTTCACCTGCCAGCGCAGCGGCGAGGCAAGACGCTCGTGAATAATCCAGTCCGCGTGGGACAGCTGCGCAAGCGTTTCGATCGGATGATTAACGAGCCACTCGGGCGTCGCAACGGGGAGAATAGAGAAGTGTGAAATCAGTGCGGCATGGTTGCGCGAATCGACAAGCGTCCCCAGCCTAATGGCCACGTCAAAGCGCTCCGAGATAAGGTCAGCGTGCAGTGACGACGAAACATGTCGAACGCGAAGATCCGGGTGCTGCTGGCTAAACCTGGCCAGCAGCGGCACCACGACCCGGGAGCCATACTCAGGCGTGGTCGTGATCCGCAGTTCACCGGTGAGTCCCGCATGGTTTGCGCGGACGTCATCCTGCAGCCGCTCGGCGTCCTTCAGTAGCGCCACGCTGCGCTGATGAAACAGTACGCCCGCCTCGGTTAACGTCAGGCGGCGGGTGGAGCGCAGCAGTAGCGTAACGCCCAGCTCATCCTCAAGCTGGCGAATATTGAAGCTGACGACCGCTTTTGTCAGCCCCATTGCCTCGGCGGCCGCCGTAAAACTACCGGTGTCAGCCACCGCGACAAACATCTGCGTCCGCTGTAGGTTAATCATCATCATGCCTTTTACTGTCAAAATATTTTTGACAGTATATCGCGCTTTGTCAGGTTTATCCGTACTTACCGAGCCGCTACGATACGCTACCTCACCGGAGGATCCACCATGACGTATCGCAGTAAAGTTGCCGCTGTCTATCTGCTGGGCTTTTTCCTTGATTTGATCAACATGTTTATGGCCAGCGTCGCGTTCCCAGCAATGGCTCACGCCTTTAACGCCACGCCTTCTGCCCTCGCTTGGGTCAGTAACGGATACATTGCCGGCCTGACGCTGGCGATCCCTTTCAGCAGCGTGCTCACGCGCCGCATCGGGCCAAAGCGCGTCATCCTGCTCTCGCTTTTTCTGTTCAGCGCAGCCTCCGCAGCGGCGGGCTTGTCTGCAACGCTTGAAGGTCTGATCGCCTGGCGAGTACTCCAGGGCGTGGGAGGAGGCTTACTGATCCCCGTCGGACAGGCGCTGACCTGGCAACAGTTTAAACCTCACGAGCGTGCCAGACTCTCCTCGGCGGTGATGCTGGTCGCGCTGCTTGCCCCGGCCTGCTCCCCTGCTATCGGGGGACTGCTGGTGCAGACGCTGAGCTGGCGATGGATCTTTTTCGCCACGCTTCCGGTGGCTATCGTGACCTTCGTTCTGGCCTGTCTGTGGCTAAAACACGAAAAACCCACGATGAACGCAACCAGACTGCTAAACCTGCCTTTACTCGCAAACCCGCTTTTGCGTTTTTCCATGCTTGTCTATTTGTGCGTCCCCGGCGTATTTATTGGGGTGAACGTCACGGGCATGTTTTATCTTCAGCACGAGGCGAACATGAGCCCCGCCGCAACGGGGATGCTCATGCTGCCGTGGTCTGTGGCATCGTTTCTCGCCATCACGGCGACGGGACGTTATTTTAACCGTATTGGCCCCCGGCCGCCGATCGTCATCGGCTGCCTGTTGCAGGCGGCGGGTATTTTGCTTTTGATTGACGTCAGTTCGTCAACGCTGTTGCCTGCCGTCGCGTTTGCCCTGATGGGCGCGGGGGGAAGCCTGTGCAGCAGTACGGCTCAGAGCAGCGCGTTTCTGACAACGCGCCGGGACGAGATGCCGGATGCCAGCGCGCTGTGGAATCTCAATCGTCAGCTGAGCTTTTTTGCCGGTGCCCTGGTGCTTGCGCAGGTGCTGAACCTGGCGCAGGCGTGGCTGCCCCCACACGCCGCCTGGCATGGGATGTTTATTTTTGCCGCAGGCATAACCTTGCTGCCTGTACCGTACGTTTTTCGTCTTAACAATACGCAGGTGCTAAACCAGCTGCGACAGGAGAACTCATGACGCCTTTCGAACACGATATTATCGACCTCCACATCGCGCTTGAAGAGTGGTTAGGCAAAGGTGAAGGCGAGGCCAACGCCCTGCTCGCCCGTTTCCATCCCGATTTTCTGATGATCCCTCCGGGGGGTGTCCAGGTCGACTATCACGGCCTGGCCAGCTTTCTGGAACAACAGCGTGGAAGCCGCCCTGGACTGAACATCGTTATTGACGAATTAACCACCATCCAGAGCGGCGATCGGGGTGCAGTGCTTCACTACCGGGAGACACAAACCCGGCCAGAGCTGCCCGTCAACGTGCGCTGGTCAACCGCGGTGCTCAATCAGGAAGGCGATCGGATAACGTGGCGTTTGCTGCACGAGACGGCGACGCAGCCGTGACACAAAAGAAAAAGGCCCGTCTCACGACGGGCCTTTTTTGACGAAAGGTTGCTTATTCGCGGAACAACGCTTCGATATTCAGACCTTGCCCCTGCAGGATTTCACGCAGACGGCGCAGACCTTCAACCTGAATCTGACGAACACGTTCACGGGTCAGGCCAATTTCACGGCCGACATCTTCCAGTGTCGCAGCTTCATACCCCAGCAAACCGAAACGACGTGCCAGCACTTCACGCTGTTTGGCGTTCAGTTCGAACAGCCATTTGACGATGCTC
Organism: Enterobacter sp. WCHEn090032; assembly: GCF_003986875.1. Lineage (NCBI taxonomy): Bacteria > Pseudomonadati > Pseudomonadota > Gammaproteobacteria > Enterobacterales > Enterobacteriaceae > Enterobacter > Enterobacter sp. WCHEn090032. The sequence goes on along the minus strand of NZ_RXRN01000007.1, from coordinate 33,432 downwards.
TGCTTCATGTCATCGTCCTGCGTGGTGTCTTCCGGGCCGTTGTCTTTTTCATCAGCCAGGATGTCCAGCAGCGCTTTTTCGGAGTCGCCACCCAGCGGGGTGTCAACGGAGGTAATGCGCTCGTTGAGACGCAGCATGCGGCTTACGTCATCAACTGGTTTATCGAGTTGTTCGGCAATTTCTTCTGCGCTTGGCTCGTGGTCCAGTTTATGGGACAACTCGCGCGCGGTGCGCAGATACACGTTCAACTCTTTGACGATGTGAATCGGCAGGCGGATCGTACGGGTCTGGTTCATAATAGCCCGTTCGATGGTCTGACGAATCCACCAGGTCGCGTAGGTTGAGAAACGGAACCCGCGTTCCGGGTCAAACTTCTCAACTGCGCGGATGAGACCTAAGTTGCCCTCTTCAATCAGATCCAGCAGAGCCAGACCACGATTGCCGTAACGGCGGGCAATTTTCACGACCAGTCGCAGGTTACTTTCAATCATGCGACGACGCGAGGCCACATCACCACGCAAAGCACGACGTGCGAAATAGACTTCTTCTTCGGCCGTTAGCAGTGGGGAGTAACCAATCTCCCCAAGGTAAAGCTGAGTCGCGTCCAGTACACGCTGTGTGGCGCCCTGCGATAACAGCTCTTCTTCAGCCAAATCGTTATCACTGGGTTCCTCTTCTACTAAGGCTTTTTCGTCAAAAGCCTCTACTCCGTTCTCATCAAATTCCGCGTCTTCATTTAAATCATGAACTTTCAGCGTATTCTGACTCATAAGGTGGCTCCTACCCGTGATCCCTGGACGAGACACCCTGGCTGGCATGCCCCGTCAAATTATCGCTGCGGCAAGTACTGCAGCGGGTTTACGGATTTCCCCTTGTAACGAATTTCAAAATGCAAGCGTGTAGAACTGGTTCCGGTGCTACCCATGGTAGCGATTTTTTGCCCCGCCTTAACTTCTTGTTGTTCCCGGACCAGCATTGTGTCGTTATGGGCGTAGGCACTCAGGTAATCATCGTTGTGTTTGATGATGATAAGATTACCGTAACCGCGCAGAGCGTTACCGGCATACACAACGCGTCCGTCTGCGGTCGCGATGATAGCCTGTCCTTTACTCCCTGCGATATCGATCCCTTTATTTCCCCCTTCGGAGGAAGAGAAGTTTTCGATAACCTTGCCGTCAGTTGGCCAGCGCCATGCAGAGATTGGCGAACTGGATGTCATACTGCTGGCAGTCGGTTCAGTAGAGCTAACCACAGGTGCCGTTACCGGTGCTGTGACAACAGTCGCAGTCCCTTTATTATTCGGCAACATTTTGTTAGCAGTCTGATCACCTGAATCCTCAGAATACGTAATTACAGGTTGTGAAGCAACCACCGTGGTGGATTTTTGTGCAGGCTTAACGCTGTTATTTTGCGCGGTCACGTCGGCTGCGGAAACGGTGTTGCCAGGCGTAAGCGGCGTACCCGTTGCGTTGCCAACCTGCAGCGTTTGCCCGACTTCCAGACCGTATGGGGCCTGCACGTTATTGCGCTGGGCGAGGTCACGGAAATCGTTCCCGGTGATCCAGGCAATATAGAACAACGTGTCGCCACGCTTCACGGTATAGGTGCTGCCACCGGTATAACTGCCTTTCGGAATGTTCCCATACTGGCGGTTATAGACTATGCGGCCATTTTGGGTCTGAACAGGTTGTTCAACTGGCTGAACCTGCATTGGCTGTGTAACAGGATGTTGCACAGGCTGAATTTGTGGTGTTTGCTGCGGTGCAGCAGTGCCCATTTTAGGTGGCGGCGTGATTAACATTCCGCTGGACGTGTTACCGGAGCCGCTGTTTCCGCCGACGGAACTGACGGGCGCAGGCGCGTTATTAGAACTTGTGCAACCTGCCAGCCAGAGCGAAACCAGTGATAATGCCGCAACACGGCTGATGGTGAATTTAGGGCTTCCCGCGCTCATTTATCCCCCAGGAATGTGTTAACTACCAGTGACTTAAAATTTACCGTGATGGCACGAATCTTTCGCGCCACACCATACGCTGAATTTGCCTTAATAACCCTGGATAATTCCGAGTCTCAGGCTAACTCCCCCTTTACCAGAGGCACAAAGCGCACGGCTTCCACGGTATCGATAATAAACTCGCCGCCGCGGCGACGAACGCGCTTCAGAAGCTGCTGCTCGTCCCCGACGGGCAGAACAAGAATGCCCCCCTCATCCAGCTGCGACAACAGTGCCACAGGTATTTCAGGTGGGGCCGCCGTCACGATAATGGCGTCAAACGGGGCGCGAGCCTGCCAACCCTGCCATCCATCACCGTGTCGTGTCGAAACATTATGTAAATCAAGTTGTTTCAGGCGCCGACGCGCCTGCCACTGTAAACCTTTAATCCGCTCAACGGAGCAGACATGATGTACCAGATGCGCCAGGATCGCGGTCTGATACCCCGACCCGGTACCGATCTCCAGCACGCGGGAGTTGGGCGTGAGCTCCAGCAGCTCGGTCATGCGCGCCACCATGTAGGGCTGCGAAATCGTCTGGCCTTGTCCGATAGGTAGCGCCACGTTTTCCCACGCTTTGTGTTCAAACGCCTCGTCGACAAATTTCTCACGCGGAACCCTGGCGAGCGCGTCAAGCACGTGCTCGTCGCGGATCCCCTGCGCGCGGAGTTGCTCCAGAAGAGTTTGTACACGTTTGTTTACCATTGCGCGTTCACTCCTGCGCGATCCAGCCAGCCCGACACCACATCATGCGCGCTATACGCGGTTAAATCTACGTGCAGCGGCGTCACCGAAACATAACCTTCATCCACGGCGGCAAAGTCGGTATCCGGGCCCGCATCGCACTTCTCGCCGGGAGGACCAATCCAGTAAAGCGTGTTGCCGCGCGGATCTTGCTGCGGGATCACCTGATCGGCCGGATGACGGCTTCCGCACCGGGTGACGCGAATGCCTTTAATCTCACTCAGGGGCAGATCCGGCACGTTGATATTGAGGATGCGTCCGGTGCGCAGCGGCTCGCGGCTGAGGGCCCGCAGGATCGAACAGGTCACCACGGCGGCGGTATCGTAGTGGGTGTGGCCGTTTAACGAGACCGCCAGCGCCGGAAACCCGAGGTGACGCCCTTCCATTGCCGCCGCCACGGTACCGGAGTAAATCACGTCATCGCCGAGGTTAGGCCCGGCATTAATGCCGGAGACGACAATATCCGGACGCGGCCGCATTAGCGCGTTCACCCCCAGAAAAACGCAGTCGGTTGGCGTGCCCATCTGCACGGCAATATCGCCATTTTCAAAGCTAAAGGTGCGAAGCGACGACTCCAGCGTCAGCGAGTTAGACGCTCCACTGCGGTTACGATCGGGAGCCACGACCTGCACATCCGCGAATTCGCGGAGGTGTTTCGCCAGCGTCTGAATGCCTGGCGCGTGGATCCCGTCATCGTTACTCAGCAATATTCGCATAATCACCCGACGTGTTGATAAGTTCCCTGACAACACTGGTGGCAAAGCTACCTGACGGCAGCCAGAAACGTAACTCGACGGTCACGTCATCCCACCAGTTCCAGCTTAACTGCTGCGGATAAAGCAGCATCGCGCGGCGTGCTGCGTCGACTTTTTCCCGCACCAGCAAGGATTGTAATGCCTGCGCATCCGCAACGGCAGACTGCTCCGCCGTCAGGGCTTCGCCCTGGGTTCCCCAGTCGCCTGTACCGGGCAACGCAGCGGTAATCATCAGCGCTTTGGCGTCCACGCGCGACTGTACATCGGCCATCTCTTCGGCCGTTGCCACAAACCAGCTTCCGCGTCCCGCTAATTGTAGCGCATCGCCAACAACAACTTGATTCGCGTCCGGTTTTTTCAGCCTTTCGCTCACAATCTGATTAAACAACGCACTGCGGGCCGCCGACAACCAAAAACTGCGTTTATTCCTGTCACGAACCGGCGCATCGCTTTGTGCCCAGCGCAATGCGCCCTGCAGGTTACTGCCGCCGATCCCAAAACGCTGCGCGCCAAAGTAGTTCGGCACGCCCTGCGCGCTGATGGCATTCAGGCGTTTCTCCACGTCATCGCGGTCGGTCACTTCACGCAGCACCAGCGTAAAGTCGTTACCTTTCAACGCCCCCAGACGCAATTTGCGCTTGTGACGGGCATATTCCAGTACCTTACAGCCCTCAAGTTCAAATTTGCTTAAATCAGGCATCGCATTGCCGGGCACGCGGGCGCAGAGCCACTGTTCCGTGACGGCATGTTTATCTTTCTGACCAGCAAAGCTCACTTCGCGGGCATGAATTTTGAGGAATTTTGCCAGAGCGTCGGCCACAAAACGGGTATTGCAGCCATTTTTAAGAATGCGCACCAGGATATGTTCGCCTTCGCCATCCGGCTCAAAGCCCAGATCCTCCACCACGAGGAAGTCTTCAGGGCTGGCTTTCAGCACCCCGTGCCCCTGCGGTTTACCGTGCAGGTAGGTCAGGTTGTCGAAATCTGTCATTTGCTCGCCTTCACCAGCAGCGCCACGGCTTCACAGGCAATGCCTTCACCGCGGCCAGTAAAGCCCAGCTTCTCGGTGGTCGTCGCTTTGACGTTGACGTCGTCCATATGGCAGCCCAGATCTTCAGCAATAAACACGCGCATCTGCGGAATATGCGGCAGCATTTTCGGTGCCTGAGCAATAATCGTGACGTCAACGTTGCCGAGGGTGTAGCCTTTCGCCTGAATGCGGCGCCACGCTTCGCGCAGCAGCTCGCGGCTGTCCGCCCCTTTAAAGGCCGGGTCGGTGTCCGGGAACAGTTTGCCAATATCGCCCAGCGCCGCAGCGCCCAGTAAGGCGTCGGTAAGCGCATGCAGCGCCACGTCGCCATCAGAATGTGCCAGCAGCCCTTTTTCATAAGGAATGCGCACGCCGCCAATGATAATTGGGCCTTCTCCGCCAAAGGCGTGTACATCAAAACCGTGTCCAATTCGCATTATGCCTTCTCCTGATGGGTCGAACGGGTAAGATAGAATTCCGCGAGCTGTAAATCTTCCGGACGCGTCACTTTTATATTATCAGCACGTCCTTCAACCAGCGTTGGGTGGAAACCGCAATACTCCAGCGCCGAGGCCTCGTCCGTAATGGTCGCCCCTTCATTCAGCGCTCGCGTTAAGCAGTCATGGAGTAATTCGCGGGGGAAAAATTGTGGCGTCAGCGCGTGCCATAAATCGACGCGCTCAACGGTGTGGGCGATAGCCGCTTTGCCCGGCTCGGCACGCTTCATGGTGTCACGCACAGGGGCAGCCAGAATGCCACCCACCCGACTGGTTTCACTCAACGCCAGCAGGCGAGCGAGATCGTCCTGATGCAGACACGGACGCGCCGCGTCATGCACCAGCACCCACGGCGCGTTTCCGGCAGCCTGAATGCCTGCCAGCACGGAATCGGCGCGCTCGGCACCGCCATCGACAACGGTAATCTGTGGGTGATTGGCCAGCGGTAACTGCGCGAAGCGCGCATCGCCCGGGCTGATGGCGATGATCACCCGCGTCACCCGTGGGTGCGCCAGCAGCGCCGCCACGGCGTGCTCGAGGATCGTTTTATCGCCAATAGAGAGGTATTGCTTGGGACATTCTGTCTGCATGCGCCGGCCAAAACCTGCGGCCGGCACCACGGCGCATACGTCCGAAAAAGTTACTGCCATGTCGTAATCCTGGGCCTGATTATCGATTGTTTTGTGCTGAGCCCTGATTGCGTTTAGACGCATCCGGAACCAGACGATAAAAGGTTTCGCCCGGCTTAGTCATACTGAGTTCATTGCGTGCGCGTTCTTCAATCGCCTCTTGCCCGCCATTGAGGTCATCAATTTCAGCGAAGAGTTGATCGTTTCGCGCCTTAAGTTTGGCGTTTGTTGCCTGCTGAGCCGCGACGTCATCACTCACCCGGCTATAGTCGTGCAGTCCGTTCTTACCGAACCACAGCGAATATTGCAGCCAGATTAGCAAAGCCAGCAACAGCAGCGTTAGTTTACCCATCCTGCCCCCTGAAAAACGGCATCCTCATCCCAAGACTTCCCCAGAGCACAACGCCGGGGTAACAGAGATGCCGCAACATCGCGGGCAAATGTACCACATTTTTTCCGCAGAATCGTCCTGCACAATATCGCCACACAGTTGGTTACGGTTTGAATTATGGCTGAAGTTAGCCCATGAGCCACAAAAATAACAGGCCAAACATCAGAACCACCGTCACAATCGTGATCGCGGTACTGTACAGGAGGCGGCCATTGAGCAGCGAGTGCAGCGCAATGCCGACAACCACCGCCACGGGCATTAACGCCAGGAAGAAAGGCCAGGTGTAGAGAAAGAAGAACAGCGTGTTACCGCCGTAGATGAGAAACGGAATGCCAAGCGCCAGCAACCATGAGACGAAGCCAATGATGGCCCCAGGAAATGACCAGGTCGTCTCGTCGTCGGTCGCAAGCGGCTCCGACCCGGTGGTGATGATGTAATTTTCACTGTTGCGCATAGCTAATCCTGTGACCGTGACTCATCGTTCGGGAAGACAGCTCCCGAACGATACCGTCTCAGGATCTGATAATATCGTCCCGTCTGAGCAGGTCTAATAATTGGCTTACTAAATTTGTTACCAATTGTTGACCTTCCAGGTGAATTTCAGGCGATTCAGGCGCTTCGTAGACCGCGTCAATGCCGGTGAAGTTGCGCAGTTCACCGGCACGGGCTTTTTTGTACAGCCCTTTCGGATCGCGCGCTTCGCAAACCTCCAGCGGGGTGTCGACAAACACTTCGATAAAGCGATCCTGCCCCACACGTTCGCGCACCATCTGGCGCTCGGCGCGGTGCGGTGAGATAAACGCCGTCAGCACCACCAGCCCGGCGTCCGCCATCAGGCTGGCGACCTCCCCGACCCGGCGGATGTTCTCTTTACGATCGTCATCGCTGAACCCCAAATCGCTGCACAGGCCGTGGCGCACGTTGTCGCCATCGAGCAGGTAGGTGCTTACTCCCTGCTGATGCAACGCCTCTTCCAGCGCCCCGGCGACCGTGGATTTACCGGAGCCAGAGAGCCCGGTAAACCACAGCACAACCCCACGGTGGCCGTGGAGCTGTTCGCGCTGGGCGACGGTGACCGGATGAGGATGCCAGACGACGTTCTCATCATGGGCGGCCATTACTTACCTCCCAGCAGATCGCGTGCGCCCCAGTGCGGGAAGTGCTTACGCACCAGCGCGTTCAGCTCCAGCTCAAAGGCGCTGAATTCCGAGGCCACGCTCGCCTGCTCGTTTGGCTCGCGCACCATACCCGCGCCGACGGTAACGTTCGTCAAGCGGTCGATAAAGATCAGCCCGCCCGTCACCGGGTTCTGCTGATACGGATCCAGCACCAGCGGTTCGTCGAAGGTTAGATCGACCAGACCAATGCCGTTCAGCGGCAGCTCGGTGACCTCGCGCTGGGTCAGGTTGTTAATGTCCACCTGGAACTGAATGCCGTCCACGCGGGCGCGGGTTTTCTTGCCGGCAATTTTGATGTCATAGCTCTGACCCGCGGTCAGCGGCTGCTCCGCCATCCATACTACGTCCACGGAAGCACCCTGCACGGCCGCCAGCGTTTCCTGGGCATCCACCAGCAGGTCTCCGCGACTGATATCAATCTCGTCTTTCAGCACCAGCGTTACCGCTTCACCGGCACCCGCTTCCTGCAGGTCACCGTCAAAGGTAACGATACGGGCAATGGTTGATTCCACACCGGATGGCAGCACCTTGACGCGTTGCCCCACCTTCACGACACCCGAAGCGAGGGTACCGGAGAACCCGCGGAAATCGAGGTTCGGACGGTTGACGTACTGCACCGGGAAGCGCATCGGCTGGGTGTCGACCACGCGCTGGATCTCAACGGTCTCCAGCACTTCCAGCAACGTCGGGCCGCTGTACCACGGCATGTTCGCGCTCTGGGAGGCGACATTGTCCCCTTCCAGCGCCGAGAGCGGCACAAAGCGAATGTCGAGGTTGCCCGGCAGCTGTTCAGCAAAGGTCAGGTAGCTCTGGCGGATCGCGTCGAACGTCTCTTCGCTGAAGCTCACCAGATCCATCTTATTGATGGCCACCACCAGGTGTTTGATCCCCAGCAGCGTGGAGATAAAGCTGTGGCGACGGGTCTGATCCAGCACGCCTTTACGGGCGTCGATCAGCAGGATCGCCAGGTCACAGGTCGACGCACCGGTTGCCATATTACGGGTGTACTGCTCGTGCCCCGGAGTGTCGGCGATAATAAATTTGCGCTTCTCGGTGGAGAAATAACGATAGGCCACGTCGATGGTGATGCCCTGCTCGCGCTCCGCCTGCAGGCCATCCACCAGCAGCGCCAGGTCGAGTTTTTCGCCCTGGGTACCGTGACGCTTACTGTCGTTATGCAGGGAAGAGAGCTGATCTTCATAAATCTGGCGCGTATCGTGCAGCAGGCGGCCAATCAGGGTACTTTTCCCGTCATCCACGCTGCCGCAGGTCAGAAAACGCAGCAGGCTTTTATGTTGTTGCGCGTGCAGATACGCTTCCACGCCGCCTTCTTTGGCAATTTGTTGAGCAATAGTGGTGTTCATGGCGGCTCCTTAGAAATAACCCTGACGTTTCTTCAGCTCCATCGAGCCTGCCTGGTCGCGGTCGATCACGCGCCCCTGTCGCTCGCTGGTGGTCGACACCAGCATCTCTTCGATGATCTCCGGCAGCGTCTGCGCGCTGGATTCCACCGCGCCGGTCAGCGGCCAGCAGCCCAGGGTACGGAAACGCACCATTTGTTTTTTGATCACTTCCCCCGGCTGCAGGTCGATACGATCGTCGTCGATCATCATCAGCATGCCGTCGCGCTCCAGCACCGGGCGTTCAGCCGCCAGATACAGCGGAACGATCTCGATATTTTCCAGATAGATGTACTGCCAGATATCCAGCTCGGTCCAGTTGGAGAGCGGGAAGACGCGAATGCTTTCGCCTTTGTTGATCTGACCGTTGTAGTTGTGCCATAACTCCGGACGCTGGTTTTTAGGGTCCCAGCGGTGGAAGCGGTCGCGGAAGGAGTAGATGCGCTCTTTGGCGCGTGATTTCTCTTCGTCACGGCGCGCGCCGCCGAAGGCCGCATCAAAACCGTATTTATTCAGCGCCTGCTTCAGCCCCTCGGTTTTCATGATATCGGTGTGTTTGGCGCTGCCGTGCACGAACGGGTTAATGCCCATCGCCACCCCTTCCGGGTTTTTATGCACCAGCAGCTCACAGCCGTAGGCTTTCGCGGTACGGTCGCGGAACTCATACATCTCGCGGAATTTCCAGCCGGTATCTACGTGCAGGAGCGGGAACGGCAGCGTACCCGGATAAAACGCTTTACGCGCCAGATGCAGCATGACGCTGGAATCTTTACCGATGGAGTACATCATCACCGGGTTAGAAAACTCGGCGGCCACTTCGCGGATAATATGGATACTTTCCGCTTCAAGCTGTCGCAGGTGAGTAAGACGTTTTTGGTCCATAACCGTTCCTTAAGCCAAATTTATGACAGAAGCGCCGAAGCCTTCTGTGTCGGTTGTGTGCTGAAACCAGGCGAGCGTGCTGTGCAGTTGCACCACTTCCCCAACCACGATCAGGGCGGGCATCGGGGCGTCTTTCGCCAGGGTTGCAAGTTCCTGAAGTGTGCCGACAGCAACGTGCTGATCGACGCGCGTACCGCGGGAAATCACGGCGACTGGCGTCGTCGCCTCACGGCCGTGCTGAATAAGCTGTTCGCTGATGTCCGCCGCCTTCATGGTGCCCATGTAAATAGCCAGCGTCTGTCGGCTCTGGGCGAGGTGCGACCAGTCAAACGGCGTACTGTCCGCCTTGTAGTGGCCGGTCACAAAGGTCACGCTCTGGGCGTAATCGCGATGCGTGAGCGGAATACCGGCGTAGGCCGTTACCGCAGAGGCCGCCGTGATGCCTGGCACCACCTGGAACGGCACACCCGCTTCGGCTGCCGCCTGCAGCTCTTCACCGCCGCGACCAAAAATAAACGGATCGCCGCCTTTCAGGCGCACCACGGTTTTGCCCGCTCTGGCGGCCGCAATCAGCATCTGGTTGGTGTCATGCTGGGGGACAGAGTGCTCGCCTGCCCGTTTGCCGACGCAGATTTGCTCCGCATCGCGACGGATCAGTTCGCGCACGCCGTCGGTGACCAGATGGTCATAGAACACCACGTCCGCATCCTGCAGTACCTGCAGGCCACGCAGCGTCAGGAGTCCGGCATCACCTGGCCCGGCCCCCACCAGAATGATTTCCCCGCCCGTACTGCCGGGGTTATCCAGTTCGTCTTCGAGAATTTTTTGCGCCGCCGTCTCATTACCGGCATGCATCAGGCTGGCAAAGCGGCCGCGAAACACGCGCTCCCAGAAGCGACGGCGTTCCGTCACGCTGGTCAGGTGGGTTTTCAGATGGTTGCGCCAGTAGCTGGCTTTCTCCGCCATTCGTCCAAGGCTGGTTGGCAACAGCGCTTCGATTTTTTCACGCAGCACGCGCGCCAGCACCGGTGCGGTGCCGCCAGAAGAGATAGCCACCAGCAGCGGCGATCGGTCGACGATTGAGGGGAAGATAAACGAGCATAAAGGCTGGTCGTCGACCACGTTCACCAGGCGGTAACGCGCCTGCGCGGCCTCGGAGATCCGCCGGTTGAGTTCGCGATTTTCCGTTGCCGCAATCACCAGCACCACGCTGTCGATCTGTGATTCGTCAAAATCTGCCTCTGCGACGGTCTGCACCTGCGCGCCCGCACGCAGCAGAAACGCGATTTTGCGATCGGCAATGTCACCGGTACCAACAACCAGCACCGGTTTCTCTTTAATCGCGGCAAATAAGGGCAGATAGTCCACAAGCAACAACTCACTCACAACAAGGAATAGAGGGACTATAGGGGGCGGCTTAGACCGAATGAAATTACGAATTGGAATGAGTAGTTACTCAATGGAATAACGCAATGAAAAAGCAAATATCAAAAAGTGCTTAACACGCGAAATTTCGGGCATTTAAGAGCAATTCAAATTGTGTATGGGCGATCACAGTTTCATACTAGGCGGGTTAAAATTTTGCTCTGTTTTTTAAGGACTCCCTATGTTTTCCGCAACGCGCCACCGTATTGCTGCCCTGGCGCTCGGCGTTTGCTTCATCCTTCCGGCTCAGGCAAAAAATCAACCGTATGGTGAAATCGCCAATATGCAGGCGCGGCATATTGCTACCGTCTTCCCCGGACGCATGACCGGCTCTCCGGCGGAAATGCTCTCCGCCGACTATATTCGTCAGCAGTTTGCCGATATGGGTTACCAGAGCGATATCCGTTCGTTTCACAGCCGCTACGTTTATACCTCCAGAAATAAAACCAAAAACTGGCATAACGTGACCGGCAGTACGGTTATCGCGGCGCATGAAGGTCGCGCGGCTGAGCAGATCATTATTATGGCGCACCTTGATACCTACGCCCCGCAGAGTGACGCAGATTCGGATAACAACCTCGGTGGGCTGACGCTGCAGGGCATGGACGATAACGCCGCAGGCCTGGGCGTGATGCTTGAGCTGGCCGAGCGGATGAAAGACATCCCGACAAAATATGGTATTCGCTTTGTGGCGACCAGCGGCGAAGAGGAAGGCAAGCTTGGCGCTGAGAATCTCCTTAAACGCATGAGCGCAGAGGAGAAGAAAAATACGCTGCTGGTGATTAACCTCGATAATTTAATCGTCGGCGATAAGCTCTATTTCAATAGCGGACAGAGTACGCCAGGTACCGTGCGGAAACTGACCCGTGACCGGGCGCTGGCGATTGCCCGCAGCCATGGCGTTTATGCCACGACCAATCCTGGCGGGAACGCCAGCTATCCGCGAGGAACGGGCTGCTGTAACGACGGCGAAGTGTTCGATAAGGCCGGCATTCCGGTACTGTATGTGGAAGCGACAAACTGGTCGCTGGGCAAGAAAGATGGCTATCAGCAGCGGACTAAATCGAAAGCCTTCCCGGACGGGACAAGCTGGCATAACGTGATGCTGGATAATCAGCAGCACATTGATAGCGCCCTGCCGCAGCGCATTGAGCACCGCAGCCGGGATGTGGTGAAAGTGATGCTGCCGCTGGTGAAAGAGCTGGCAAAAGCGGGGAAAGCGTAGAGCGGTATTTCCCCTCACCCTAACCCTCTCCCCAAAGGGGAGAGGGGACGATTACACCCTCTCCCCTTTGGGGAGAGGGCTGGGGTGAGGGGGAGTGAATGAAATTACCCTTCGTGCAACCCGCACTCGCGCTTCAGCCCAAAGAATCGCGTCTCTTCTTCCGCCATTCCCGGTTCCCATTTGCGCGTGGTGTGGGTATCTCCCACTGACAGGTAGCCCTGATCCCACAGCGGATGGTACTTCAGCCCGTGTTTTTGCAGGTACTGGTACACCGTCCGGTTATCCCAGTCGATGATCGGCAGCACTTTAAACACCCCGCGCTGAACCGCCAGCACCGGCAGCGTGGCGCGGCTGCCGGACTGCTCACGGCGCAGCCCCGCAAACCACGTCTGCGCGTTCAGCTCTTTTAGCGCCCGGTTCATCGGCTCAACCTTGTTGATCTCATTGTATTTCTCAATGCCCTCAACACCCTGCTCCCACAACTTGCCGTAGCGCGCCTCCTGCCAGGCTGCGCTTTCAGCCGCGCGGTAGACTTTCAGGTTCAGCCTGAGCTTGTCCGTCAGCTCGTCAATAAACTGGTAGGTTTCCGGGAACAGGTAGCCGGTATCGGTGAGGATCACCGGAATGTCCGGGCGGATCTGATTCACCAGATGCAAACTGACCGCCGCCTGAATACCAAAGCTCGACGACAGCACGTAGTCTCCCGGCAGGTTTTCCAGCGCCCACGCCACACGCCCTTCGGCGTCGAGCTTCTCCAGCTGAGCGTTGGTTTCTGCGAGTGCCAGAATGCGTTCGACTTTCGGCAATGCGTTAAGCGCGTTTAGATCGAGTACGGACATAAGAACCTCGTTTGCCTGTTTTGCCGGGCAGCACTGCATTTGCCCGGCCTACAAAACCCGTATGCCCGGTAAGCGAAGCGCCACCGGGCAAAGGATGGGTTACTCCCAGAAATCCCTGGCGGGATCGAGCACCGGGCGAATGATGCCCGCACGCACCGTAAAGTCGCCGAAGCCTTCACCCGCTTCGCGCTCTTTCGCCCAGCGCCCGACAAGCTCGTCGATGGAATCAAGAATTTCCGGCTCGGTGATGTTCTCGCGGAACATACGCGGAATACGCGTGCCGATACGGTTACCGCCCAGGTGCAGGTTGTAGCGCCCCGGCGCTTTCCCCACCAGGCCCAGCTCGGCGAGCATCGCACGACCGCAGCCGTTCGGACAGCCGGTGACGCGCATAACAATATGCTCGTCCGGAATGCCGTGTTTTTCCAGAATCGCTTCCACTTTGTCAGTGAAGGACGGCAGGAAACGTTCCGCTTCGGCCATCGCCAGCGGGCAGGTCGGGAATGACACGCAGGCCATCGAATTTTCACGCTGCGGTTTAACCGCATTCATCAATCCATGATCGCGCGCCAGCTTCTCGATCTTCGCCTTCTGGCTTTCCGGCACGCCGGCAATGATCAGGTTCTGGTTAGCCGTAATGCGGAACTCACCTTTATGGATCTTCGCGATTTCCAGCAGACCGGTTTTCAGCGGACGCCCCGGATAGTCCAGAATACGGCCGTTTTCGATAAACAGCGTCAGATGCCATTTATTGTCGATGCCTTTAACCCAGCCAATACGATCGCCGCGGCTGGTGAATTCGTAAGGGCGAATCGGCTCAAATTTGATGCCCGCGCGACGCTCCACTTCCGCTTTGAACGTCTCCACGCCCACGCGCTCCAGGGTGTATTTGGTTTTCGCGTTTTTACGGTCGGTACGGTTACCCCAGTCGCGCTGGGTCGTAACCACCGCTTCCGCCACGGCCAGCGTATGCTCGAGCGGCAGGAAGCCGAACTCGCTCGCGGTGCGGGCGTAGGTTTTCTTGTTACCGTGTTCGATAGACAGGCCACCGCCCACCAGCAGGTTAAAGCCCACCAGCTTGCCGTTTTCGGCAATCGCCACGAAGTTCATGTCGTTGGCGTGCAGATCAATATCGTTCTGCGGCGGGATCACTACCGTGGTTTTGAACTTACGCGGCAGGTAGGTCTGACCGAGGATCGGCTCTTCGTCCGTGGTCGCGACTTTTTCCTGATCGAGCCAGATCTCTGCATACGCGCGGGTACGCGGCAGCAGGTGCTCGGAGATCTTCTTCGCCCACTCGTACGCTTCGGCATGCAGCTCGGACTCAAACGGGTTAGAGGTGCAGAGCACGTTACGGTTCATATCGTTCGCGGTCGCCAGCGCGTCCAGCCCGACGGAGTGCAGCATCTGGTGCACCGGCTTCACGTTCTTCTTCAGAATGCCGTGGAACTGGAAGGTCTGACGGTTGGTCAGACGGATGCTGCCGTAGATCGTGTTTTCACCGGCAAACTTGTCGATGGCCTGCCACTGTTTGGTGGTGATTACCCCACCCGGCAGACGGCAGCGCAGCAGCATCGCATGACGCGGCTCCAGCTTCTGTTCCGCGCGCTCGGCACGAATATCACGGTCATCCTGCTGGTACATGCCGTGGAAACGGATCAGCAGGAAGTTGTCGCCTTTGAAACCGCCGGTGAGACCGTCATTCAGATCTTCAGCAATGGTGCCGCGCAGGTAGTTGCTTTCCAGCTTCATGCGCTCGGCGTCTGTCAGTTTACCTTCGACCACCAGTGGCCCTGGATGTTTTTCGCTCATTAGTAGACATCTCGCTGATAACGGCGCTCAACGCGCAGCTCACTTAAAAATTCATCCGCCGCTTCGGCATTCATACCGCCGAACTCGGCAATCACTTCCAGCAATGTCTGCTCAACGTCTTTCGCCATGCGATTGGCATCGCCGCAGACATAAATGTGGGCACCGTCATTGATCCAGCGCCACAGCTCTGCGCCCTGTTCGCGCAGTTTGTCTTGTACGTATACTTTTTCTTTCTGATCGCGAGACCAGGCCAGATCGATGCGGGTCAGTACGCCTTCTTTGACATAGCGCTGCCACTCCACCTGGTAGAGGAAATCTTCCGTAAAGTGCGGGTTCCCGAAGAACAGCCAGTTTTTACCCGGCGCACCGTCTGCCGCACGCTGCTGCATAAAGGCGCGGAACGGCGCAATACCGGTCCCCGGGCCAATCATGATAACCGGCGTTTCCGGATTCGCCGGCAGGCGGAAGTTGTCGTTGTGCTCGATAAAGACGCGCACTTCGCCCTCTTCTTCTACGCGATCAGCCAGGAAGCCCGATGCTCCACCCGTACGGGCGCGGCCTTCGATGTCGTAGCGCACTACGCCCACGGTGATATGCACTTCGCTCTCCACCTCGGCCTGAGACGAGGCAATGGAGTACAGGCGTGGGGTCAGCGGACGCAGCAGGCCGATCAGCGCCCCGGCATCCAGCTGCGCCGGAGAGAAACGCACCATATCGACAATCGGCGTCGTCGCCGCGTAATGCTGCAGCTTCGCTTTGTCGCCCACCAGCGGCAGCAGGGATTCACTGCGGGTTAAGGTGGCATAATTTTCGACGATGTTCGGCGTGTTGACCGTCAGCTCGAAATGCCATTGCAATGCTTCAGAGAGGGGCAGCGTTTTGCCTTCCACGGTGACCGGCTCGTCGCCTTTCAGCCACAGCAGCTCAACCAGCTCTTTCACCAGCGCCGGATCGTTCTGATACCAGACCCCCAGCGCATCGCCAGGCTGGTAGCGCAGGCCAGAGTCACCGAGATCGATTTCGATATGGCGCACGTCTTTTTCAGAATCGCGGCCGGTAATTT
Source organism: Enterobacter sp. WCHEn090032 (assembly GCF_003986875.1). NCBI lineage: Bacteria > Pseudomonadati > Pseudomonadota > Gammaproteobacteria > Enterobacterales > Enterobacteriaceae > Enterobacter > Enterobacter sp. WCHEn090032. Next base: position 17,570 of record NZ_RXRN01000007.1, on the reverse strand, counting down.
TCTGGTTCACCGACAGGCTCGCGGTTAGCGGCGCCTCTTTGGTGTACGGACTGGTGTGAATGTCGTTGACCGCCCCCGTCGCGGTGAACGCCGCCTGCGCCGACGTCGCTTTTGGCACGCGGGCTTTCAGCACCTCTACGATACGGGCACGCCATTCTGCTGCGGCGGTCTGGTATTCGACATCTGCGTCAACGCGGTCCAGCAGGCGCTCCGCGCCGAGCTCCGCCAGCTTACTGTCGAAATCTTTCCCGGACTGGCAGAAGAATTCATAGGAGGTATCGCCCAGGCCAAATACGGCAAACGCCGTGCCGTCCAGTTTTGGGGCTTTTTTCGAGAACAGGAACTTATGCAGCGCCACCGCTTCTTCAGCGGGTTCACCTTCACCCTGGGTAGAGGCGACAACCACCAGCAGTTTTTCCGACGCGATTTGCTTAAATTTATAATCCCCGGCGTTGACCAGGTTCACGTTCAGTTTGGCGGCCAGCAGGTCGTCACGCAGTGCTTCAGCCACGCGGCGGGCATTGCCTGTTTGCGAAGCGGAAATCAGGGTAATGGCCGGAATTTCAACGGCTGTTGCCGGTGCCCCCGCCACAGCGCCAGGCTGCTGATTAAGCATTCCCCAGAAATAACCGGAGACCCAGGCAAGCTGAGTGGGAGAAAAGTCAGAGGTGGCAGCCTGAAGACGCGCCAGTTGCTCCGGGTTCAGGGGAAGCAAATTTGAAGGTGGGGCCTGTGTTGTCATGCGTCGTTATGTTCCAGTAGCAAAGCGGAATTTATGCAAAAAGACCAAACTAGAGATAAGGTTAACGGCGAGGATAATAACAATTAAAGAAGGGATGGAAATAATAAATAACCAAATGGACTAACCTGTTTTAGTTATCATTCTTAGCGATAAAACCGATTAAGTAACCTTTTGAAATTATTAAATAAAAACCATATAAAACCGCTGTTAATGCAAGCTCAGGCTTCAGAGCCGTTTTAGTTAATGCGAAAAATTGTGCTTTCCGGTACTATGCGGCGGTTTTTTCCGCATTACTGAGAGCGATCATGTCCACCACACTGTTTAAAGATTTCACCTTCGAAGCTGCCCACCACCTCCCGCATGTTCCTGCAGGACACAAATGCGGCCGACTGCACGGGCATTCGTTTATGGTGCGTCTTGAGATCACCGGTGAAGTTGATCCGCATACCGGTTGGATCATGGATTTTGCCGAGCTGAAGGCTGCATTCAAACCGACTTACGATCGTCTGGATCACTACTACCTGAACGATATCCCGGGTCTTGAAAACCCGACCAGCGAAGTGCTGGCGAAATGGATTTGGGATCAGATGAAACCGCAGGTTCCGCTGCTGAGCGCGGTGATGATCAAAGAGACCTGTACGGCAGGCTGCGTGTATCGCGGCGAGTGATGCTTGCCGGGTGGCGGCTTCGCCTTACCCGGCCTACGAAAGCCTCGAAACCCCGGCCCGGAAAGCGCTAACGCCACCGGGCTTTTTTTCAGGCGATATTCAGATATTTGTGCGTCTGCATCGACAGGCGCCAGTTGCGCGCAATGCAGGTTTCAATACACAGGCGCGTCGCGTCCTCTTTCTGGCTGATAGGCTGCAGGGCGATCACCCGCTGCTTTTCATCCGTCAGCGTCGCCAGCAGTTCATCCAGCGCTTCAATATCACGCACGCGTCCCACCGGATGCTTAATCTCATCCGCGCGCTCCAGCGCCTGAGACAGCACATCGTATCCGCCGCGCATATTCACTTTCGGCGATACCGTCACCCAGGTGGTATGCGAGCAACGCACTTCATGGGTACCGCTGGTTTCAATCTGACAGCTGTAGCCGTGCTTTTCGAGCAGCTCGGTCAGCGGGGTCAGATCGTGAATGCAGGGTTCGCCGCCGGTGATCACCACGTGGCGCGCCGTCCAGCCCTGACGACCAATGATGGCCAGCAGATCTTCTGAACTGCCCGCGCCCCACTTATCGCTCTCTTTGGTTTTCGCCAGAATGCTAAACAGCGACACTTCCCGATCTGCGAGCTTATCCCACGTATGTTTGGTATCACACCAGGCACAGCCAACCGGGCATCCCTGTAAACGGATAAAGATAGCGGGAACGCCGGTAAAGTAACCCTCGCCTTGCAGGGTCTGGAACATCTCGTTAATCGGGTACTGCATAGTCATCTCAGTAAAGGGGATAAACGATAAGTATCGCAGATCCCCGCCGGATGGTCATGCTCCATCGGTGCTTTGCGCGTCAATCGCCGCCATAAACCGTTCGGTAATTTGCTGTGGGCGGGTGATCGCGCCGCCGACGACAACCGTATGCGCGCCCAGCGCCAGACACCTGGCCGCACGCTCGGGCGTATCCACGTTGCCTTCAGCCACCACGGGAATCGTGACGGCCGCCAGCACCGCCTTGAGGAACGCACAGTCATTTTCCGGCAGAGTATGGCCCGCGGTGTCCGCCGTATAGCCATAAAGCGTGGTGCCAACGCAATCAAAACCTAACGCCTGCGCCGTTACGGCTTCCGCTGTTGAGGAAATATCCGCCATCAGCAATACCGTGGGGTAGCGTGCGCGGATACGCGTGACCAGGGCTTCCAGCGATTCACCGCCGGGGCGTGCCCGCGCCGTCGCATCAAGCGCGATGATCTCCGGAGAGACGGTCATAAGCTCATCCACCTCTGTCATCGTCGCGGTGATAAACACCTCGCTGTTGGCATAATCCCGCTTAATGATGCCGATAACCGGCAACGACACCTGCTGTTTAATGGCCACGATATCCACTACGCTGTTGGCGCGTATGGCGGCGGCTCCGCCCTGCGCCGCTGCCAGCGCCATTCGCGACATAATAAACGGGCTATGCAGGGGTTCGTTTTCCAGCGCCTGACAGGAGACGACCAGTTTTCCCTTCAGGGTATCCAGTACAGTTTTCATTACGATAAGATCTCTTCCACTTCGTTTTTGATAATCGTGACGTGCGGGCCATAGATGACCTGAACACCGTTTCCGCGCACGATAACGCCGCGCGCGCCGGTGGCTTTCAGCGCCGTGTCATTCACTTTGCTGCCGTCTTTTACCGTGACGCGAAGACGCGTGGCACAGCAGTCCACCTCTTCCAGATTGTCTTTTCCGCCTAATCCGGCAATCACCGCCGCGGCGCGATCGCTTTGCGGGAGAGTCACCTCGTCAGACATCGTCTCCTTTTCACGGCCCGGCGTGGCAAAATCAAAGCGGTTAATCAGGTAGCGGAACGTGAAGTAGTAGAGGAAGAACCACGGCACGCCGACCAACGGAACGAACATCCAGTGGGTTTTGGCCTCCCCCTGCAAAATGCCGAACAGCACGAAGTCGATAAAACCGCCGGAGAAGGTTTGCCCGATGGTGATATGCAGCATGTGCGCCAGCATGAATGCCAGCCCGTCAAACAGCGCATGGATGACGTACAGCACCGGTGCGATAAACAGGAAGGAGAACTCGATGGGCTCAGTGATCCCGGTCAGGAACGAGGTCAACGCCGCTGAAAGTAACAGCCCGGCAACGCGTTTTTTGTTCTCGGGTTTTGCCGTGTGGTACATCGCCAGACATGCTCCGAGCAGGCCAAACATCATCGTAATAAAGCGCCCGGACATGAAGCGTGACGTACCTTCATAGAACTGACGCGTCGCAGGGTCGGCCAGTTGGGCGAAGAAAATTCGCTGTGTGCCTTCTACAAGGTGACCGTTGACCATCTCACTGCCGCCGAGCGCGGTGGTCCAGAACGGCAGATAGAAGATGTGGTGCAGCCCAAACGGGCCCAGCATGCGTAGAATAAAGCCGTACAGCAGCGTTCCCAGATAACCGGTGGCATCCACCAGCCCGCCCAGACCAAAAATCAGTTTCTGAAAATGCGGCCAGACCACGGTCATTGCGGCCCCGACGAGGATCGCCGCCAGAGAGCTGATAATAGGAACAAAACGTGAGCCACCAAAGAACCCGAGAAACTGCGGAAGCGCAATTTTATTAAACCGATGATGAAGCGCGCAGGTCACCAGTCCAATCACCACGCCGCCAAACACGCCGGTTTCCAGCGTCTGAATGCCCAGCGTCATGCCCTGTCCCACGGCTCCCGGGTTCTCGTGCGCCAGCTTGCCGGTGAGGATCAGCAGCGCGTTGATGGTGGCATTCATCACCAGAAATGCGAGTAACGCCGCCAGCCCAGCCGTACCCTTATCACTTTTGGCCAGCCCGACGGCCACCCCAACGGCAAACAGCACCGGGAGGTTCGCAAAGACGATTGAACCTGCGCTGCTCATGATGGTGAAAATCGCCTGTAGCCAGCCCACATCTAAAAACGGATAAGCCGTCAGCGTATTAGGATTCGATAGCGCGCCGCCGATTCCCAGCAGCAGACCCGCCGCAGGCAACACGGCGATGGGCAACATGAAGGATTTGCCAAAGCGCTGCGCTTTTTCAAACCATCCGCCCGAAGAAGCCCCACTGAACATTTGCATCATTTTTTCATCCCCCTTTTTATAGATGAAAATTTTTACCATATTAATATTTAATAGTGAAAATTATCATCACAAACCAGGAGCCCGATCATACTTTTTCGAAATGACTGGCATCTTTCCCCCGCTTTCCGCCACACTAGGCGCAGAGAAACGCATTAAGGACGTGGCATGTCGGATCATGAAAACCTGCTGCTGAAGCTCCGCCAGGAGGCTTCCGGGTACAGCCCAACACAACAAAAACTCGGTGAGTTTGTCCTCAGCGATCCTGCCCGGGTGCTCTACCTGACGATCACCGAGCTGGCCCGCGAAAGCCATACCAGCGAGGCCAGCGTCACGCGTCTTTGCCGCACGCTGGGCTGCAAGGGCTATAACGAATTTAAGATGGCGCTTGCGCTGGATATTCAGCAGGGCCAGCCCGCGCGTCAGGCCGGGGACGAAATTGATAACGTCGTGGAGGAATCGGTGCAGGCTTTGCAGGATACCGCCCGACTCCTCGACCGCGCGCTGCTGGAAAAGGCCGCGCTGGCGCTGCATCAGGCACAGTCCGTGCAGATTTACGGCGTTGCGGCCAGCGCCATACTCGGGGAGTATCTGCACTATAAGCTGCTGCGGCTGGGCAAACCGGCGCAGCTGTTTAGCGATATGCACCGCGCGGCCATGAATGCGACCACGCTTTCAAAAGAGACCCTGGTGGTGGCCATCTCCAGCTCCGGTTCAACGCGGGATTTGCTCCACGTGGTGAAACTGGCCCGCAAGCGCGGCGTTACGGTGCTGGCGCTCAGCAATACGCCACGTAGCCCGCTGGCGTCCCTGAGCGATATGCAATTGGTGGCCGCCAAACCGGAGGGACCACTGAGCGCAGGCGCGCTCAATGCTAAGGTTGGGGTTATGCTGCTGGTTGAGCTGCTGACCACATCCATGATTGCGCTGGACGGTCATTACGGGGACGTTAGCCAGCAAACCGCCAGCGCCACGCTTCCTCTGTTACTCTGAAAACCCTTCGCAGGCTAAATAAAATAGCCTGCAATTAATATGATCTGATTTGCGTTAAGCTCTATTTAAATGATTTATCCGGTAAATGTTTGGTGTAACAAAGTATTTTATTAATTACATTTTGAATTATGCTTAACATGCTGACACACCCATTTAAATCACTTTAAAATCAGATAATTAAAATATAATAGTTAATAAATTGAATTTTTATCCCAGCCGCAATGTCCAATATCTCCACCTGATTTCCTTTCCTTAAAATAAGCTTAAGAGGCCGTCGGTTTCGGCATTTTATTATTTAAATGCCGTTTACTTTTGCACGCCTACAATCCGCCTCATCAATCATAATGAGGCGGTATTAATGAAGATGTTAATGATTACAGGCGTGACGGGGTTTCTGGGCGGTGCAGTACTGGAGAAAGTTCTGGCCAGCGATCAAGCTGTAAAACTCCTTTTGCTCGCGCGAGCCGGCGATGCGCAGAGCGGGCTGGAGCGGGTGCTGGAGAACATGCGCAAGTTTAACGTTCCCGAAGATAAACTGGCCTCCCTGAGTGTGGAGAATATCCTTATTGGCGATCTCAGCCAGCCGGAAGCCTTCCTGAACGATCCGCGTCTGGATCAGGTCACACATGTCGTTAACTGTGCGGCCGTTGCCTCATTCGGAAATAACCCGCTGATCTGGAAGGTCAACGTAGAAGGTACCCTGGCGCTGGCGCGCCGCATGGAGCAGGTTTCAACGCTACAGCGTTTCCTCCACGTCGGCACGGCTATGTCATGCACGCCAGAACAGGATTCCCTGGTCGCCGAAAGCGCTGAATTCAGAGAGAATGCTGAACATCTGGTGGAATACACCTGGTCGAAGTCAACCATCGAACAGCTGATGCGCCAGGCGTGTCCAGACCTGCCGCTGCTGATTGCCCGTCCGTCCATCGTTGTCGGCCATACCCGCCACGGCTGCACGCCATCGAGCAGCATTTTCTGGGTCTTTAGCATGGGTCTGATGCTGCAGAAGTTTATGTGCTCCATGGAAGACCGAATCGACGTTGTTCCGGTGGACTACTGCGCCGATGCGCTATTAATGCTGCTTCACAGCAACGCTCGTCCGGGGGAAGTGGTGCATATTTCGGCGGGCGAAGAGAACAGCGTTCGCTTTGCGGATATTGATAATGCGATGGCGCAGGCGCTGGAGAAAGCCCCCGTGGGTGATAAATATGCGCAGGTCAGCTACGAAACGCTGGTCAGAATGCGCCGCGAGCTGAAGGATATTTTTGGCCCGTGCAATGAACGTCTGATGCTCAAAGCCATGCGGTTATACGGTGCGTTCGCCACGCTTAACGTGCGCTTTAGCAACGACAAGCTGTTGAGCATGGGGATGCCGAAGCCACCCCGGTTTACGGATTATATCGCCCGCTGCGTGCAAACCACCCGGGGGCTGACCATACCGGAACAAATGGCGGTCGACTTCAAATAGACAAAAAAAATGCCAGTCATTCGACTGGCATTTTCATTTTAAGGCTTAAGCAATTATGCCTGGCCTTTGATCTCTTTACGGCCGTTGTATGGTGCTTTTTCGCCCAGCGCTTCTTCGATACGAATCAGCTGGTTGTATTTAGCAACACGGTCAGAACGGCTCATAGAACCGGTTTTGATCTGGCCTGCAGCGGTACCCACAGCCAGGTCGGCAATGGTAGCGTCTTCAGTTTCGCCAGAACGGTGAGAGATAACAGCGGTGTAGCCAGCGTCTTTCGCCATTTTGATCGCAGCCAGGGTTTCGGTCAGAGAACCGATCTGGTTGAATTTGATCAGGATGGAGTTAACGATGCCTTTCTCGATGCCTTCTTTCAGGATCTTGGTATTGGTTACGAACAGGTCGTCACCAACCAGCTGGATTTTGTCGCCCAGTACTTTGGTCTGGTATGCGAAACCAGTCCAGTCAGACTCGTCCAGACCGTCTTCGATAGACACGATTGGGTACTGTTTGGTCAGGTCTTCCAGGAAGTGAGTGAACTCTTCGGAGGTGAACGCTTTGTTGCCTTCGCCAGCCAGAACGTATTTACCGTCTTTGTAGAATTCAGATGCTGCACAGTCCATCGCCAGGGTGATGTCTTTGCCCAGCTCGTAGCCCGCTGCTTTTACCGCTTCTGCGATAACAGCCAGAGCTTCTGCGTTAGAACCCAGGTTTGGCGCATAGCCACCTTCGTCACCGACAGCGGTGTTCATGCCTTTCGCTTTCAGCACTTTCGCCAGGTTGTGGAATACTTCAGAACCCATACGAACCGCTTCTTTCAGGGATTTCGCACCAACTGGCTGAATCATGAATTCCTGAATATCAACGTTGTTGTCTGCGTGCTCACCACCGTTGATGATGTTCATCATTGGTACAGGCATGGAGTATTTGCCTGGGGTGCCGTTCAGCTCAGCGATGTGCTCGAACAGTGGCATACCTTTAGCAGCTGCAGCCGCTTTGGCGTTCGCCAGGGAAACCGCCAGAATGGCGTTTGCACCGAAGTTAGATTTGTTTTCAGTACCGTCCAGATCGATCATGATCTTGTCGATGCCAGCCTGGTCTTTGGCGTCTTTGCCAATGATTGCCTGAGCAATCGGACCGTTTACAGCGCCAACCGCTTTCAGTACGCCTTTACCCAGGAAGCGAGATTTGTCGCCATCGCGCAGTTCCAGCGCTTCGCGGGAACCGGTAGAAGCACCTGATGGAGCAGCAGCCATACCAACGAAACCACCTTCCAGGTGAACTTCGGCTTCAACGGTCGGGTTACCACGGGAGTCGATGATTTCACGACCGATGACTTTAACGATTTTGGACATTAGATTTTCCTCAGTACAAGTTAAACTAAAACTCCAGACAAACAACGCGTACCTAAGGTACGCGTTGCCGTTCTAACTTTTTTTACTTCGCCTGACGCTTCTGGTAGTCGCTGGCGGCTTTCACGAAGCCTGCAAACAGCGGATGCCCGTCGCGTGGCGTTGAAGTAAATTCCGGGTGGAACTGGCAGGCAACAAACCACGGATGATTTGGCACTTCGATGATCTCGACTAACTGATCATCCCCGGAGCGGCCCGCAACACGCAGACCCGCAGCTTCAATTTGTTTCAACAACATGTTGTTGACTTCATAGCGGTGACGATGGCGCTCGGTGATGACCGGCTCGCCATACAGCTTGCGAACCACGCTATCGTCAGTCAGCTGGCACGCCTGTGCGCCAAGACGCATGGTGCCACCCAGATCGCTCTTCTCGGTACGGACTTCGACGTTACCTTCTTCGTCACGCCATTCAGTGATAAGCGCCACCACAGGGTACTTACAGTCTGGCACAAATTCCGTAGAGTTCGCGTTTTCCATTCCCGCTACGTTGCGCGCAAATTCGATCAGCGCAACCTGCATACCCAGACAGATGCCGAGGTATGGAATATTGTTTTCACGCGCATAGCGCGCGGTGGCGATCTTGCCTTCTACACCACGGTAGCCGAAGCCGCCAGGGATAAGGATAGCATCCAGATCTTTCAGGATTTCAACGCCACGCGTTTCAACATCCTGTGAATCAATCAGCTTGATGTTCACGGAGACACGGTTCTTCAGACCACCGTGTTTCAGCGCTTCAATCACTGACTTATAGGCATCTGGCAGCTCGATGTACTTGCCAACCATACCGATAGTCACTTCGCCTGCCGGATTGGCTTCTTCGTAAATAACCTGTTCCCATTCAGACAGGTTAGCTTCCGGACAGTTCAAGCTGAATCGTTTACAAATATAATCGTCCAGGCCCTGCGATTTCAACAGGCCCGGGATTTTATAAATGGAATCGACATCTTTCATTGAAATAACGGCTTTTTCTGGCACGTTACAGAACAATGCAATTTTCGCACGTTCGTTCGCCGGAACCGCACGGTCAGAACGGCAAACCAGGATGTCTGGCTGAATACCAATGGAGAGCAGTTCTTTTACAGAGTGCTGCGTCGGCTTGGTTTTCACTTCACCTGCAGCGGCCATGTAAGGCACCAGGGTCAGGTGCATGAACAGCGCGTGTTCACGGCCAATGTCTACCGCCAGCTGACGAATCGCTTCCAGGAACGGCAGGGATTCGATGTCACCCACGGTCCCGCCGATTTCAACCAGCACCACGTCGTGGCCTTCGCCACCCGCCACAATGCGTTCTTTGATAGCGTTAGTGATGTGCGGAATAACCTGAACGGTGGCACCCAGGTAGTCACCACGGCGCTCTTTACGCAGAACGTCGGAGTAAATACGGCCCGTCGTGAAGTTGTTTCGACGGGTCATTTTGGTGCGGATGAAACGCTCGTAGTGGCCAAGATCCAGATCGGTTTCAGCGCCGTCTTCAGTAACGAACACTTCCCCGTGTTGGATTGGGCTCATGGTGCCCGGATCGACGTTGATGTACGGATCCAGTTTCATCATGGTCACATTGAGGCCACGGGCTTCAAGAATGGCTGCGAGGGAGGCTGCGGCAATGCCTTTACCCAGAGAGGATACGACCCCGCCGGTCACAAAAATATAGTTCGTTGTCATGCTGAACCTGAGAAGTTAGGGTGAAACGATGGAATAACCAGGACGGGAAAGTAGTATACCCGAACACGGCGAGCGCCACAAACTTTCATTCTCCGTCTCCATTCCAGGCCATGACAAACATAAGGAGTGAGAAAATAGCCCCTTTTGGGTAAATGTTTTTGACGCAAATCAAGCGCTTGTCATTTAAAAAATCACACAAATTGCGCTTGATCGCAAAATTCCGTTAGAGATCAGATTCCTGGCGTTTTACTTCCTGCCAGACTTCTTCCATGGCTTCGAGGTCAATTCCGCTCATTTCCAGGCCCCGCGAGGCCACAATCCGCTCGACTTCGCGAAAGCGTCGTTCGAATTTTATGTTCGCTTTTTGCAGGGCGGTTTCCGCCTTTACACCCAGGTGGCGCGAAAGGTTGACGGTCGCAAACAGCAGGTCGCCCATCTCCTCTTCGAGCTTTGCTTCATCCACCACCGCCTGCTGCGCTTCGTGCATCACTTCATCAATCTCTTCGTGCACTTTGTCCAGCACCGGGCCAAGCGAGGTCCAGTCAAAACCGACGGCGGAGCAGCGTTTTTGAATTTTATGCGCGCGCATCAGCGCGGGCAGGCTCATCGGGATGTCATCCAGCGCAGAGTGCTGGGATTTTTCTGCCCGTTCGGCGCTTTTGATTTGCTCCCAGCGGGCAAGGACTTCGCTGCTGTTCCCTGCCGTGGCGTCACCGAAAATATGGGGATGACGGCGCTCCAGCTTGTCGCTGATGGCGGCGCAGATATCGTCAAAGTTAAAGCGCCCTTCTTCCTGCGCCATTTGCGCATAGAACACCACCTGGAACAGTAGATCGCCCAGCTCGCCGCGCAGGTCGTCAAAATCTTCACGGGAAATGGCGTCCAGTACCTCGTAGGTCTCTTCAAGGGTGTACGGAGCGATGGTGGCGAAAGTCTGCTCTTTGTCCCACGGGCAGCCGTTTTCCGGGTCGCGCAGGCGTTTCATGATGCCGAGCAGGCGGTCGATTTGCGTCATAATCTGTTCCATTAAAAAACAAGCCGGGTGGCGGCAAAGCCTTACCCGGCCTACATAAGAAAGTGCAGTTAACCGCCGTGCAGACGACGCGCGTCAATCACATCCGGCACCTGGTTCAGTTTACCGAGCACGCGGCCCAGCACCTGCAGGTTGTAGATTTCGATGGTCATATCAATGGTGGCAAGCTGCTCGCGGGTATCGCTGCGGCTGGCGACACCCAGCACGTTGACCTTCTCGTTGGCAAGAATGGTGGTAATGTCGCGCAACAGACCGCTGCGGTCGTTCGCGGTGACGCGAACCACCAGCGAGTAACCGGCGGAATAGCTCTCGCCCCAGACCGCTTCCACAATGCGCTCCGGTGCGTGAGACTGCAGCTCGCCAAGCTGATCGCAGTCGGAACGGTGAATCGAGATCCCGCGCCCCTGAGTGATAAAGCCGACGATGTCGTCACCCGGAATAGGCTGGCAGCAGCGGGCAATGTGGTGCATCAGATTGCCCACGCCCTCGACCACCACGCGACCGTTGTCTTTGCTGCGCTGCTGCGGCGCATAGGTTTTTTGCTGCAGCTGCTTCAGCGCCGCCGCGTCCTGCTCTTCCGCGCTTGGCTTATTAAACTGCGCCTGCAGGAAATTCACCATCTGATTCAGACGGATATCACCGCCGCCAATGGCCGCTAACAGCTCATCAAGCTCGTTGAAGTTGTAGCGCGGCAGCAGGAATTTCTCCGCCTCTTTCAGGCTTATCCCGATGTGCTCCAGCTCGTCGTCAAGGATCTGGCGACCGGCAAGGATATTCTTGTCACGATCCTGTTTACGGAACCAGGCGTGAATCTTCGAGCGCCCGCGGCTGGTGGTGACATACCCCAGGTTTGGGTTAAGCCAGTCCCGGCTCGGGTTGGGCTGCTTCTGGGTAATGATTTCAATCTGATCCCCCATCTGCAGCTGATAGGTGAACGGTACGATGCGTCCGCCAATTTTGGCCCCGATGCAGCGGTGCCCCACATCGCTGTGGATGTGGTAGGCAAAATCGAGCGGCGTAGAGCCGGCCGGCAGGTCGACAACGTCGCCTTTCGGGGTAAAGACATACACCCGGTCGTCAAAGACCTGGCTGCGCACTTCGTCGAGCATCTCGCCGGAGTCGGCCATCTCTTCCTGCCACGCAATCAGCTTACGCAACCAGGCAATGCGGTCTTCGTGACCAGAACGCGCCCCACCGGAGGTGCCTTCTTTGTACTTCCAGTGCGCGGCGACGCCCAGCTCAGCGTCTTCGTGCATCTGTTTGGTGCGGATCTGAATCTCGACCGTTTTCCCACCCGGACCAAGCACAACAGTATGGATAGACTGGTAGCCGTTCGGTTTGGGGTTGGCGACATAGTCATCGAACTCGTCCGGCAGATGGCGGAAGTGAGTGTGCACTATCCCCAGCGCGGCGTAGCAGTCCTGCAGACGCTCCGCCACGATACGCACGGCGCGCACGTCAAACAGCTCGTCAAAGGCGAGGTGTTTCTTCTGCATTTTGCGCCAGATGCTGTAGATGTGCTTAGGACGGCCGTAGACTTCGGCGCGCACGTTCTCTTCTTTCATCGCCTGGCGTAAACCGCCGACAAAATCCTCAATATAGTGCTCGCGGTCGATACGGCGCTCGTGCAGGAGTTTGGCAATGCGTTTGTATTCCGCCGGGTGCAGGTAACGGAAGCAGTAGTCTTCCAGCTCCCATTTGAGCTGACCAATCCCTAAGCGGTTCGCCAGCGGTGCATAGATGTTGGTACACTCTTTGGCCGCCAGCACGCGCTCGTCTTCCGGCGCATCCTTGACCTCGCGCAGGTGGGCAATACGCTCGGCGAGCTTGATGACCACGCAGCGGAAATCATCCACCATGGCCAGCAGCATCCGGCGGACGTTATCGACCTGTTCTGAGGAGACGGAGTCAGTATGTGCGGCTTTAAGCTGGCGGATGGCCGCCATATCGCGCACGCCGTGGATCAGCGCGACAACGGATTTTCCGACGCTGTCGCGCAGCACCTCTTCGGTGACCACGTCCGCATCGGCAAGGGGGAAGAGCAGCGCGGCCTGCAGCGTTTCGATGTCCATGTTCAACATAGACAAAATTTCAACCATCTCCACGCCGCGCCACAGGAGAAGATCGGCGTCAGGATGACCCTGCGTGGTGCGCAGACAATAGGCCCAGGTTTCGGTTAAGCGTTCACACGACTGCTGGCTGGAAATTCCCAGACTTGCGATCCATTTTTGTGGGTCAAATTCCCCAGCTTTATTGAGATGTGCACTTCTTACCGCAACCATTGTCCTCTCCTTTAGGGACCTGGGCCTGTCGAAGTCGACAAGCCAAACTCATTATATATGTTCGAACAACACCATGGATTCCAGATGCCCAGTGTGCGGGAACATGTCCATCATTGCCAGACGCTGAATCTGGTAACCCGCGCTGACTAATGCCTCGCTATCACGGGCAAGCGTTGCCGGGTTACAGGAAACATAGACCACACGCTTTGGCGCGAGTTTAATAATATGCTGCATTACACCCGGGGCGCCTGCACGCGCCGGGTCGAGAAGAATTTTATCAAAGCCCTGCTTAGCCCACGGCTGTTGAGTGACATCTTCCTCAAGATTTTGATGAAAGAATGTCACATTTTGCAAGCCGTTCTGTTGTGCGTTCTCCCGCCCTTTCGCCACCAGCGCCTCGACACCTTCGACGCCCACGACGCTGGCCGCGTTGCGGGCCAGCGGCAGGGTGAAGTTGCCCATTCCGCAGAACAGGTCAAGCACCCGATCGCTTTTCTGAACATCCAGCCACCCCAGCGCTTTCTCGACCATCTGCTGGTTAACGCCATCATTCACCTGAATGAAATCCCGCGGACTGAACGTTAAGCGTAGCCCGTTTGACGCATACCAGGGTGCATCACCGGTAACCTGCTCAAGTATCTCGCTTTGTGGTGCAAGGAAAAGCGCCAGGTCGTGGGAATGCGAAAAGCGTTCCAGTTTTTCGCGGTCTTTTTTCGATAACGGCGCCGTATGGCGCAGCACCATCAGCGGGCCATTGTTTGCCATAACCAGTTCGACATGCCCGAGGTGACGAACGCCGTCCAGCCCGGAGAGGCAGGTGCGCACGTCCGGCAGCAATGCCTCAAGTTGGGGCACCAAAATGGGGCACTGCTTCACGTCAACGATGTCGCTGGATCCGGCCTTGCGAAACCCCATCTCCAGATGCGCCGTTTTTGGCTGATAGCTCAGACTCAGACGTGCACGGCGGCGGTAGCCCCATGGCTCACCGGCAATGACCTCGTTCACTTCATGTTTAAGCAGACGCGCCAGGGCGTTGCTTTTACTTTTTTGCTGTAATTCTGTGCTTGCATGCTGTTGCTGGCAGCCGCCACAGACGCCAAAATACGCACAGCGAGGCTTCACACGCTCCGGGCTGTCGTTGAGACGACGCTTAATCTGCCCCCGTGCGAACTGACGTTTGTCTTCCGTCAGTGTAATTTCTGCTCGTTCTGTTGGCAGTAAACCTGTTATAAACAGAGCCTTACCATTGTGACGCGCCACACCCTGGCCAAACGGATCCAGGTCCGTGGCTTCAACAGTGATGATTTGACGCGTCGTCACGCGTCGCTTTGCAGAGTAGAATTGCGCCATCGCCGAGATTTTTCTCACATAAACATAATTATCTTAATTGTCCCATAACGGAACGCCATGACCAACTACAGCCTGCGCGCGCGCATGATGATTTTGATCCTCGCCCCCACCGTTCTCATCGGTTTGCTGCTGAGTATCTTTTTCGTGGTGCACCGCTATAACGATTTGCAGCGACAACTGGAAGATGCAGGCGCCAGCATCATCGAACCGCTTGCCGTCTCCAGCGAGTACGGCATGAACCTGCAAAACCGCGAATCCATTGGTCAGTTAATCAGCGTACTCCACCGCCGGCACTCAGACATCGTACGCGCCATTTCCGTTTACGACGAACACAACCGGCTGTTTGTCACCTCGAATTTTCATCTCGACCCGGCGGCCCTGAAGATCCCGGACGGTACGCCCTTCCCGCGCCATCTCACGGTATTGCGGCGCGGCGATATCATGATCCTGCGTACGCCCATCGTGTCGGAAAGCTATTCCCCGGATGAGTCCGCGCAATCTGATGCCAAATCCAGCGATAACATGCTGGGATATGTGGCGCTGGAGCTGGATCTCAAGTCGGTCCGGCTACAGCAGTACAAAGAAATTTTCATCTCTGGCGTGATGATGCTGTTCTGCATCGGCATTGCGCTGATCTTCGGCTGGCGCCTGATGCGCGATGTGACGGGGCCTATCCGTAACATGGTCAACACGGTTGACCGCATCCGCCGGGGACAGCTCGACAGCCGGGTGGAAGGCTTTATGCTGGGCGAGCTGGATATGCTGAAAAACGGCATCAACTCAATGGCGATGTCGCTGGCGGCGTACCACGAAGAGATGCAGCATAATGTGGACCAGGCCACGTCCGACCTGCGCGAAACGCTGGAGCAGATGGAGATCCAGAACGTTGAGCTGGATCTGGCGAAAAAGCGTGCGCAGGAAGCAGCACGTATTAAATCAGAATTCCTTGCCAATATGTCGCACGAGCTACGTACGCCGCTCAATGGCGTGATCGGCTTTACCCGCCTGACCCTGAAAAGCGAGCTGAACCCGACTCAGCGCGATCACCTGCACACCATTGAACGCTCGGCCAACAACCTGCTGGCAATCATCAACGACGTGCTGGACTTCTCCAAGCTGGAAGCGGGCAAGCTTATCCTGGAGAGTATTCCGTTCCCGCTGCGCAGCACGCTTGATGAAGTGGTGACGCTGCTCGCGCACTCGTCCCACGATAAAGGCCTTGAGCTGACGCTGAACATTAAAAACGACGTGCCGGATAACGTCATTGGCGATCCGCTGCGCCTGCAGCAGGTCATTACCAACCTCGTCGGGAATGCCATTAAGTTCACCGAAAGCGGCAACATCGACATCCTTGTCGAAAAGCGCTCTATCAGCAGCAACAAGGTGCAGATTGAAGTTCAGATCCGCGATACAGGCATCGGTATTCCGGAGCGGGATCAGTCGCGTCTGTTCCAGGCGTTCCGACAGGCCGACGCCAGTATCTCCCGCCGTCATGGCGGTACTGGCCTGGGTCTGGTGATCACGCAACGCCTGGTGAACGAGATGGGGGGCGATATCTCTTTCCACAGCCAGCCGAACCGCGGCTCAACCTTCTGGTTCCATATCAATCTGGACCTCAACCCGAACGTGCTGACCGATGGCCCGGTGACGGACTGTCTGAAAGGGAAGCGTCTGGCCTACGTTGAGCCGAACGCGGCGGCAGCGCAGTGTGCGCTCGATATTTTAAGCACCACGCCGCTGGAGGTGATCTACAGCCCCACCTTCTCCGCCCTTGCCGTTGAGCACTACGACATTCTGCTGATGGGCATCCCGGTCACCTTCACCGGCGAACTGACCATGCAGCAGGAGCGGCTGGCGAAGGCCGCGTCAATGACCGACTATCTGCTGCTGGCGCTGCCCTGCCATGCGCAGCTCAATGCCGAAGAGTTAAAAAATGACGGCGCCGCCGCGTGTCTGCTTAAGCCGCTCACCTCGACCCGCCTGCTGCCCGCGCTTACGGAGTATTGCCGTCTTAGCCAGCATGCCCTTCCGCTGATTGACGAAGAGCAAAAACTGCCGATGAGCGTGATGGCGGTAGATGATAATCCGGCCAACCTGAAGCTCATTGGCGCACTGCTTGAAGACCAGGTACAGCATGTTGAGCTGTGTACCAGCGGCGCGCAGGCGGTTGAACAGGCTAAGCAGATGCAGTTTGATTTAATCCTGATGGATATTCAGATGCCGGGCATGGATGGCATTCGTGCCTGCGAGCTGATCCACCAGCTGCCGCACCAGCAGCAAACCCCGGTGATTGCGGTCACCGCCCATGCGATGGCTGGCCAGAAAGAGAAGCTGCTGAGCGCCGGGATGAATGATTATCTGGCGAAGCCAATCGATGAAGAGAAACTTCACAACCTGCTGTTACGCTATCAGCCGGGTCATATTGGCGGAACGTACACGGTGTCCAGTGAGCCGGTTGAGCTCAGCGTCAATCAGAACGCGACGTTTGACTGGCAGCTTGCGCTGCGCCAGGCGGCAGGTAAACCCGATTTAGCCCGCGAAATGCTGCAAATGCTGGTCGCGTTTCTGCCGGAAATTCGCAACAAGGTTGAAGAGCAACTGGTGGGTGAAAACCCGGAAGCGCTGCTGGAAGCGATCCACAAGCTGCACGGCAGCTGCGGCTACAGCGGTGTGCCGCGGCTGAAAAACCTCTGCCAGTTGCTGGAGCAGCAGTTGCGTGCAGGGACCCCGGAATCAGAGCTTGAACCGGAGTTCCTGGAGTTACTGGATGAAATGGATAATGTGACGCGGGAAGCGATGAAGGTGTTAGGGAACTAAGGTGGGTGCGGCTTGATTTTCCCCTCACCCCGGCGAGGGTGTATAAAGTCCCCTCTCCCCTTTGGGG
>NZ_RXRN01000069.1:0-375 GCF_003986875.1 Enterobacter sp. WCHEn090032 | reverse complement strand
ACAGATTGTGAAAACCCTGCTGGGCGAGCATCAGGTCAACGTCGAGGACAAGCTCACCGGCAGCTACCGGGTGTGGGACTACTGCGTGCAGTATCAGGAGTCGAGCCTGGACTTCATCAGCCGCCTGATGGAACTGGAGGGGATTGCGTATCACTTCAGCCATGAGGCCGACAAACACACCCTCGTGCTCACCGACGCCGCCACCCAGCATCAGCCGTTCAGCGGCTACGAGGTGATTCCGTATCACCAGACGCCGTCCGGCGGCAGCACGGATGAAGAGGGTATCGGCCAGTGGGCGCTGGAGGACAGCGTCACGCCGGGGATTTACAGCCTCGACGATTACGATTTCCGCAAGCCGAACGCGTGGCTGTTCCA
>NZ_RXRN01000068.1:0-383 GCF_003986875.1 Enterobacter sp. WCHEn090032 | reverse complement strand
GCGAGAGCCTGTCTTACGGTTGTGGTAACACCTTTCCCGGGACCGGTGCCCATGTGCGAGATGGCGGAAAGGGACGCTGCATGGTAGTCGGCTTTCAGACTGACCGGAATCTTCTGAGCAAACTTTTAAGATTATATTTAAAGAAGCAGCGTTTGATTATTGATTAAGAAACAGTAAGATCCGCAACCTCTGGTGAGAGCTTGCAAGACTACCCAACGGACCGCGAATCCCGAGGGACAAAAAAACCGCCACATTGCTGTTGGCGGTTTTTTTATAAGTCATGACGGTGTTCAAAGGCCATTAAAAAGGCCGCCCGAGGCGGCCTTAACGCTACTTGTCCTGCGCTATCGAGGTGAAAGCAATGAACGAAATCGGTTCATCAC
>NZ_RXRN01000067.1:0-409 GCF_003986875.1 Enterobacter sp. WCHEn090032 | reverse complement strand
GTTATGTGTGTTCGAGTCTCTCAAATTTTCGCAATCAGAAGTGAAACATCTTCGGGTTGTGAGGTTAAGCGACTAAGCGTACACGGTGGATGCCCTGGCAGTCAGAGGCGATGAAGGACGTGCTAATCTGCGAAAAGCGCCGGCGAGGTGATATGAACCTTTGACCCGGCGATGTCCGAATGGGGAAACCCAGTGTGTTCCGACACACTATCGTTAACTGAATACATAGGTTAACGAGGCGAACCGGGGGAACTGAAACATCTAAGTACCCCGAGGAAAAGAAATCAACCGAGATTCCCCCAGTAGCGGCGAGCGAACGGGGAGCAGCCCAGAGTCTGAATCAGCTTGTGTGTTAGTGGAACGGTCTGGAAAGTCCGACGGTACAGGGTGATAGTCCCGTACACGAAAA
>NZ_RXRN01000066.1:0-536 GCF_003986875.1 Enterobacter sp. WCHEn090032 | reverse complement strand
CCGATATGCTCGCCTTCCGGCAGCGGTTTTTCCGGGGTGACGGCCCATTTACCGTCTTCACCCACGATCGCGGTGCCGACCACTTCGTCGTCCACAATCAGCTTAACGGTATCGCCAGGTGTTGAACCTTCGCCACGGAACGTCGGCTGCGTATCATCCGTCGCGCCGCCGTTTTTAATCGGACCCACAACGGAACCGACGTCATCTTCCACGACGCCAATCACCGGTTTTTCCGGCACCACGACAAATTTAAAGTCGTCAGACGGGACGCTCTCGTTGCCCGCAGGATCGGTGATGATCACCTTCCCGGTGTGACTGCCTTCCGGCAGCGGTTTCTCAGGCGTGACTTCCCATTTACCGTCTTCGCCAACAATGCCGGTGCCCACGACTTTGTCGTCCACAATCAGCTTAACGGTGTCGCCCGGCGTGCCGCCTTCACCGCGGAATACCGGCTGTTTATCATCGGTATTATCGCCGTTATGAATCGGGCCAGTTTTCTCGCCAACGTCGTCTTCCACTTCGCCAATGACAGGTTT
>NZ_RXRN01000065.1:0-759 GCF_003986875.1 Enterobacter sp. WCHEn090032 | reverse complement strand
GGCCCAGCAGAACCCGGCGTCGCCGAAGCCGGGCAGCATTGACGTCTACGACTGGCCGGGACGCTTTGTGGAGACCGGGCATGCGGAGTTCTACGCCCGCATTCGTCAGGAGCGCTGGCAGGTGGAGCACCAGCAGATTCAGGCCACCGCTACGGCGGCAGGCATTGCGCCGGGCCACACCTTCACCCTGACTAACGCGCCGTTCTTCAGCGATAACGGCGACTATCTGGTGACGGCGGCGGGGTATCACTTCGAGGAGAACCGCTACGCCAGCGGCGAGGGTGAAACTATTCACCGGACTGATTTCACGGTTATCCCGGCGTCGGTCTCTTATCGCCCGGCGCAGAGTACGTCCTGGCCGCGCACCTACGGCCCGCAGACGGCAAAAGTGGTGGGTCCGCAGGGGGAGAGCATCTGGACGGACAAATACGGCCGCGTGAAGGTGAAGTTCCACTGGGACCGCCTGGCGAAGGGCGACGACACCAGCTCCTGCTGGGTGCGCGTGTCGAGCGCCTGGGCGGGCCAGGGCTACGGCGGGGTGCAGATCCCACGCGTGGGCGATGAGGTGGTGGTGGACTTTATCAACGGTGATCCGGACCGTCCGATCATTACCGGGCGCGTGTACAACGACGCGAGCATGCCGCCGTGGGCGCTGCCGGCGGCGGCGACGCAGATGGGCTTTATGAGCCGGACAAAAGACGGCTCGGTCGACAACGCCAACGCCCTGCGGTTTGAGGACAAGGCGGGCGCGGAGCAGGT
>NZ_RXRN01000064.1:0-943 GCF_003986875.1 Enterobacter sp. WCHEn090032 | reverse complement strand
GCGCTGGGGTGGGTGGATCCGTGGGGGTTAAGCCGATGCAATACAGGGAAAAAACCAGGGCCGCAACTTCCTGGAGGAATTGCAGAAACATTTGATAAAAGCGTTTATAAAAACAGGCAGCTGAAAAGAAACGAGACTTTTTATAAATATCATGGTGTAAATAATAGAACAGTAAGAAAAATTTCTTGGCTGACAAATGAAAAATACAATTCCGAGGAGGTTTTGCGAGAAAAGCTAGCTATTCGCCATGATTGGGGTGTTAATATTACTAATGTATCAGAGTTTAGAGTTCCTAAAGGAACGTGGGTGAGTGAAGGTCCTGCTGCAGCTCAAGGGGCAGGATATCCTGGGATGGGATACCAGGCTGTGGTATCAAATCTTCCAAGAGCATGGGTGGTTAAAACTTTAAGGGTTCCCTGGTAATGAAATTGAATAACTTAAAAAATGCCCTTGAAAAAATAATTTTTGAACTTAATGCCAATGGTAAACATGAATCGGCAAATTTTTTTCAAACTCGTTATGAACAGATAATGATTTTTGGAGACAAAATTCCATTTGAAATAATTGAAAGTCTGTCAACATGCAGAGCTATGGCTCAATACGCAAACTTTTCCCTCAGGGAAGAAAAACTTTTAGATGATGTTGTTAATTACGCACTTGATATTAAAAAAATGACGCCCTGATATTAAGAAAAGAGAAGGATTGATTTTTGCGAGGTTATAATTAAGCAGCGTCTGTTTTTGAAGTGCTCACTCAAACAACAAAAAACAGATAATTTTTAATAAAAGAACACTATTGGCTGGCTTAATATATTAAAATCAAAGCCCGGGTCACGCAACTGAACGGTATTCGCTGGCGCTATGACATCCACGGCCGTACCGTAGAGAAGGATAACGGCCAGATCCGGCACTACCGGTACGATGGCGAACACCGCCTGGGGCAG
>NZ_RXRN01000063.1:0-1052 GCF_003986875.1 Enterobacter sp. WCHEn090032 | reverse complement strand
AAAACCTACGGTGGTTCTGCTCGTGCATTCGACCAGATCGATAACGCACCAGAAGAAAAAGCTCGTGGTATCACCATCAACACTTCTCACGTTGAGTACGACACCCCGACTCGCCACTACGCACACGTAGACTGCCCAGGCCACGCCGACTATGTTAAAAACATGATCACCGGTGCTGCGCAGATGGACGGCGCGATCCTGGTAGTTGCTGCGACTGACGGCCCAATGCCTCAGACTCGTGAGCACATCCTGCTGGGTCGTCAGGTAGGCGTTCCTTACATCATCGTGTTCCTGAACAAGTGCGACATGGTTGATGACGAAGAGCTGCTGGAACTGGTAGAGATGGAAGTTCGTGAACTGCTGTCTCAGTACGATTTCCCAGGCGACGATACCCCAATCGTTCGTGGTTCTGCTCTGAAAGCGCTGGAAGGCGAAGCAGAGTGGGAAGCGAAAATCATCGAACTGGCTGGCTTCCTGGATTCTTACATCCCAGAACCAGAGCGTGCGATTGACAAGCCATTCCTGCTGCCAATCGAAGACGTATTCTCCATCTCCGGTCGTGGTACCGTTGTTACCGGTCGTGTAGAGCGCGGTATCATCAAAGTTGGCGAAGAAGTTGAAATCGTTGGTATCAAAGAGACTGCGAAGTCTACCTGTACTGGCGTTGAAATGTTCCGCAAACTGCTGGACGAAGGCCGTGCTGGTGAGAACGTTGGTGTTCTGCTGCGTGGTATCAAACGTGAAGAAATCGAACGTGGTCAGGTTCTGGCGAAGCCAGGCTCAATCAAGCCACACACCAAGTTCGAATCTGAAGTGTACATCCTGTCCAAAGACGAAGGCGGCCGTCATACTCCGTTCTTCAAAGGCTACCGTCCACAGTTCTACTTCCGTACAACTGACGTGACCGGTACCATCGAACTGCCAGAAGGCGTTGAGATGGTAATGCCAGGCGACAACATCAAGATGGTTGTGACTCTGATCCACCCAATCGCGATGGACGACGGTCTGCGTTTCGCAATCCGTGAAGGTGGCCGTACCGTTGGCGCGGGCGT
>NZ_RXRN01000062.1:0-1131 GCF_003986875.1 Enterobacter sp. WCHEn090032 | reverse complement strand
CTGTCACTGAGTTTGACCTGATGCCACAGCCCGTTAGCCCTCTGGGTTTTCAAGCCCGCGGGTGAGCTCATGGCGTGGCATCAGTTTTCCTGTTAACCCGAACAGCTGCCCGGGCGGCCTGTGCCAGCCCGTATCTTACAAGGCCGGGAGACATGAATATGACTGAACATATCACCATCGGCATCGATATTGCCAAAGACACTTTTGACGTCTTCATCAGTCCTGACGGACTGTTTCTCCATCTGGAGAATACCCCACACGGACACCAGCAACTCCTCGACGCACTCGCATCCCGCGCCGTTACACGGATAGTGATGGAAGCCACGGGGCGCTACCATAATCTTCTTGCTGCCACGCTTGAGCTTGCCGGTCTGCCGGTCGCTGTGGTCAACCCTGCTCAGGTCAAACACTTCGCACGCGCTCTCGGGACGCTGTTCAAGACCGACCCGAATGATGCCCGCATAATCTGCGAGTTTGGCCGCAGGATGACTCCGGATATCAGACCTGCTCCGGACGAACAGACGCAGCGTCTCGCCATGATGGTATCCCGCCGCCGCCAGCTGGTGGACAACAGAACCATGGAGCAGAACCGCTACGGCTCCTGCAGCGATGAACTTATCCGGACGGGTATCAAACGGCATATTGACTGGCTTAACGCAGAGATAAAGGACACGGATGACGACATCGACCAGCAGATAAAAGTGATGCCGTTATGGCAGGAGAAAGTAAAGCTACTGGAAGACGTCAAAGGTATAGGACGCACAACGCTGGCGGTTCTGCTGTCGATGCTGCCGGAGCTGGGACAACTTAACAGACGTAAAATCAGCGCGCTGGTAGGCGTGTGTCCTTATGCCCATGACAGCGGAAAGATGAAAGGAAAACGATGTATCTGGGGAGGACGAAGTGCGGTGCGGGCAGCGCTGTACATGGCGGCAATGTCAGCGGTGCGCTATAACCCGACCATACAGACTTTTTTTGAGAGACTGAGAAGCAAGGGGAAAGCCTTTAAAGTCGCGATGACCGCCTGCGTCAGAAAGCTGGTAACAATCCTGAATGCGATGGTGCGGGACAATAAAAAATGGGTGGCAGGTTAGTCGTCAGCCGTTGACTTTAAACACAGCTGCTCACCCC
>NZ_RXRN01000061.1:0-1503 GCF_003986875.1 Enterobacter sp. WCHEn090032 | reverse complement strand
AGGAAGTAGTGCGACAAAGGACGTTGGGACTAGCGAAGGAAACGTCCAGGTTGTGGGTGGGCTCGGTGGGCCGGTGGATGCTTACAGGTACTTCCTAATTAACTCGTCACTGCCCTCAGACACCATCAATTTGAACGATGCGCGAAACCCCGGCGTGTTTCCAAATCTCATCAACTTTACGAATGCCGTAAACCCTCCTGCGGCCAGTGGATACGGGTACATTCAGAACTATGTCCGCATTGCTGGCAGCAGCGGGGCATCGACTCAATTTATGTTGCCTTATGCTACTCAAACGGATGCAGGGCGGTTCTTTTACCGTGGGTTTAATACCAATGCCTGGGCACCATGGAAGGAGATCATGACTTCAGCCGTGTCTGATAAGACAATGAAAAACATCGGTGATGACCTCGATCCAGAAGAGGCGTTGATGAATATTTGCCGGATGGAGTTCAAGCACTTCACTTTTAAGGATGATGAAACGCAGACCCCACGGCGCGGGGTAATATCTCAGCAGATTGAAACCATTGATCCCGAATACGTGAAAGAAATAGGTGGCATACTGCATCTTGATCAGACGCCAATGTTGCTCGATGCGCTGGCAGCAATCAAGGCCCTGACAATCCGTGTCATGGATTTAGAAGAACATGCTGCCACTAAGGTTTCAGTTAAGTAAGCTATATCGCGGGTCGGGCTTTGAGTTCGGCAAGCTCACTCTCGATACTTTTTACCCGGTTGGCCAGCTCCTTCATGGCCTCAACGTACAAGGCGCTCATCGCACTGTAGTCAACGGTTTTTAGATCGTTAATCACTTCTCCATTCTGCGTTGTGCCGGTACCGCCTGAACTTACCGCGACAGGAAGAACACGCTCCAGTTCCTGGGCGATGATACCTGCGCTGCGTATTGATTCCGATTCAGTCAGTTGAATGCCAAACGTATACCCCGTCAGGGAACAAATCTTCTCCAGAGCGTTACTGACGGGCTCTTTGTCGAATTTAACTCGTTCATCTGAAGTCTGATTCATCGTGACGCAGGTGAACTTACCATCTGCACCAAATGCAAACGCATAACCGCTGGAGCCGCCATCATCATTGTTGTCAGGACGAATCTGAATAATTCCCGTTTTAGCAGAATAAATCACCCCCCTGGATGCTCCACCTGTTCCATAGAACCACACATGAGCATTTTGATTATCCGCTGGGGCCAGAACAGAAATTTTAGTTTTGCATTCCATATCAGCAGTAGTCGAAATTTTTGCGGATGCGCTGATGCTGTTCTGGCAGGAGATGGGGTTACGAAATTCAAAGCTATCGCCGATAAAAACGTATTTCCCTGCGTAAAATGTGAAGTCTCCTTTCCCCATTGCACCATTAGAATTACCACCGCACAGAATGCGTGCGTCATAGTCATTTGTGCCAAGAAAATGGAAATCGACGAAGCTCGCAGAAGAGGGTTTTTTGGCACCAATTTCGAGGCTTCCGAAGTTGGCTGTGGCGTTGTCTCCC
>NZ_RXRN01000060.1:0-1579 GCF_003986875.1 Enterobacter sp. WCHEn090032 | reverse complement strand
CAAAGGCAGGTTCTTTAAGGTAAGGAGGTGATCCAACCGCAGGTTCCCCTACGGTTACCTTGTTACGACTTCACCCCAGTCATGAATCACAAAGTGGTAAGCGCCCTCCCGAAGGTTAAGCTACCTACTTCTTTTGCAACCCACTCCCATGGTGTGACGGGCGGTGTGTACAAGGCCCGGGAACGTATTCACCGTAGCATTCTGATCTACGATTACTAGCGATTCCGACTTCATGGAGTCGAGTTGCAGACTCCAATCCGGACTACGACGCACTTTATGAGGTCCGCTTGCTCTCGCGAGGTCGCTTCTCTTTGTATGCGCCATTGTAGCACGTGTGTAGCCCTACTCGTAAGGGCCATGATGACTTGACGTCATCCCCACCTTCCTCCAGTTTATCACTGGCAGTCTCCTTTGAGTTCCCGGCCGGACCGCTGGCAACAAAGGATAAGGGTTGCGCTCGTTGCGGGACTTAACCCAACATTTCACAACACGAGCTGACGACAGCCATGCAGCACCTGTCTCAGAGTTCCCGAAGGCACCAATCCATCTCTGGAAAGTTCTCTGGATGTCAAGAGTAGGTAAGGTTCTTCGCGTTGCATCGAATTAAACCACATGCTCCACCGCTTGTGCGGGCCCCCGTCAATTCATTTGAGTTTTAACCTTGCGGCCGTACTCCCCAGGCGGTCGACTTAACGCGTTAGCTCCGGAAGCCACGCCTCAAGGGCACAACCTCCAAGTCGACATCGTTTACGGCGTGGACTACCAGGGTATCTAATCCTGTTTGCTCCCCACGCTTTCGCACCTGAGCGTCAGTCTTTGTCCAGGGGGCCGCCTTCGCCACCGGTATTCCTCCAGATCTCTACGCATTTCACCGCTACACCTGGAATTCTACCCCCCTCTACAAGACTCTAGCCTGCCAGTTTCGAATGCAGTTCCCAGGTTGAGCCCGGGGATTTCACATCCGACTTGACAGACCGCCTGCGTGCGCTTTACGCCCAGTAATTCCGATTAACGCTTGCACCCTCCGTATTACCGCGGCTGCTGGCACGGAGTTAGCCGGTGCTTCTTCTGCGGGTAACGTCAATTGCTGAGGTTATTAACCTCAACACCTTCCTCCCCGCTGAAAGTACTTTACAACCCGAAGGCCTTCTTCATACACGCGGCATGGCTGCATCAGGCTTGCGCCCATTGTGCAATATTCCCCACTGCTGCCTCCCGTAGGAGTCTGGACCGTGTCTCAGTTCCAGTGTGGCTGGTCATCCTCTCAGACCAGCTAGGGATCGTCGCCTAGGTGAGCCGTTACCCCACCTACTAGCTAATCCCATCTGGGCACATCTGATGGCAAGAGGCCCGAAGGTCCCCCTCTTTGGTCTTGCGACGTTATGCGGTATTAGCTACCGTTTCCAGTAGTTATCCCCCTCCATCAGGCAGTTTCCCAGACATTACTCACCCGTCCGCCACTCGTCACCCGAGAGCAAGCTCTCTGTGCTACCGTTCGACTTGCATGTGTTAGGCCTGCCGCCAGCGTTCAATCTGAGCCATGATCAAACTCTTCAATTTAAAAGTTTGATGCTCAATG